>JAAZAI010000030.1 GCA_012514445.1 Lentisphaerota bacterium | reverse complement strand
GGGTCGCAAACCCTGTATACGGCGCGCTCGGAGATCGCGCCCTACCCCGAAATCACCGCCAAACGGGGGAGTCCACGAGGTAGGGCGGGCTCTCCGAGCACGCCGCTTGCGTCAATCAGCCACCCAGGTTCGAATATGTCACGGGCAGACGAACGGCGCACAGGGGAGAATTTGAGAAGGCGCCTGCGATGGCGTCCGAGCGGAGCAGGTCGCCAGGCCATCAAGCGAGAATCGCGCTACGGATGACAGGTTGCCAAAGGCATTTCAACCGTGGTGTGATTGTGGCCTAATAAGGAGATTGCCATGCCTGAGATTGTGCCCATTCGAGATTTGAAAAACACTGCGAAGATATCGGATCTCTGTCGCAGCACGAACGCCCCGGTCTTTGTCGCGAAGAACGGATATGGCGATCTGGTCATCATGAGCATGCAATGCTACGAGGAGGCGTTGGCGAAGGTCGAAATCTGTAAAAAACTCGAAGAGGCGGAACGCGATGTGGCTCAAGGGCGAGTAGTCGAGGCGGAAGCGTCGATGAAGCGAATCCGGAACCGCTAAGGGCTATTTTGATGGCCCTTCGCCCAGCGCCTCGACGTCCGCCAAATCCTTGGCTCGACCGGAGGCGCGTTTGTTCTGGATGTAATCCTCGCGGCCGATAATGTTGACTGGGATGCCGTCGATCGCCCCGCGCTCCATCCCCAGCGATGTCCCCTGTGAATCGCGGCGCTCCGTGGTAGGCCAGCGCGTAAGACCCAACGATCATGTATTCAACGCCCTTGGCGTTGAAAAACTCTAAAAACTCTCTGAAGTCTAGGGGGAGTTTCATAGGTCTGGCTCCTCAGGAATTCAACGGCGGCAATGCGATCTTGAGGAGACTTGGCCAGCCAGAAGGAAACGTCTTCCGACGGCCGTGCTGCGCTCGCCTTGACAATTTTGACGCCGCTTCTTTTCATGGGGACGATTATACAACAGATGGGGTGCCTGATCAACGATTCTTTCGGCTTCACTCCCCCCGGCGAGCCGCGAGGGCGCCGAGGGCGAGGAGGCCGTAGAAGGTGTATTCGACGTCGGCCGCATCGTCGTGCGCATGGCCGCGGAAGCCGCCGTCGTCGCCCCAGAGGCTTTCGATGAAGGCGAGGTTCGGCCGCATCGCGGGCGGGGCGTCGAGCGGGGCCGCAAGCGCTTCCGCATACAGCGCGGTGGCAGTCGAGAGGAGATCGGGCAGCGGCGCGGAGGGAGCGGCGCGATACCCGCCTGAGGGATCGCGGCAGAGGGCGAGGAATCGGCAGGCTTCCAGCGCAGGGGCGCGCGATCCGGCATGGACGAACAGAACGACGGCCGCGGCCGTGGCGGGGGTGCTCCCTTGAGCCGCCCCAATATGGTTGGCGTAGCCGCCGTCCGGGGTGCGGAGCGATTCGAGCGAGGCCAACGCTTCCGGCGCCTGCGGCCAGGGCGTCCCCGCATCGCGATGCGCCTGAGCGGCCAGATAGGCGGCGTACACGGTGCCGTGCGCGGCGCGCTCCCGTTCGTGGTTGTAGCCGCCGTCGGCGCTGCGGTGGCGGATGATCGCGTGAAGCGCCTGATCGCGCAGTTCGGAGTCGTCGGGCTGACCGCAACCCGCGCGGTCGAGCGCGTGGAGGCAGCGCAGCGCCGAGGCGCAGTCGACGAAGGATGGCGAAGGCGTGTCGAAAGCGCTCTGGATGAAAGTGCGAAGTCCTTGCGGATTGCGGGGCGCGGCGCCGAGGGCGAGCAGGGCGTCGAGTCCGAATCCGCTGTAGTAGAGATCGGGCTCGCCTGCGCGATTCGTGAATGCCGCGTCGTCGCAGGCGTCGAGGAGGAAGGCGGCGATGCGCGCCGCGCCGTCGGGGCTGATCGGGCGGACCGACTGCCGGGCGATGTCGACGAGATCAGGGACGGGGTTGCACGGGGTCATCGGGGACGGACTCCGGGTCGGCGAGGATTTTGGCGACGAGGCGCGTGAGCACGGTCTTGAGCGGGACGTTGTGCAACGGCGTCAGCGCGTCGAGTGCGGCGAGGCGATGTGTTTCGCGCAGGGCGGGGCCATCGGCGGCCATGGCGGAGTCGGCGTCATGGAGGTCGTCGTGGATCTGGTAGGCGATGCCGAGTGCGCGGCTGAAGGCGGCGAGGGCGTCGCACGTCGCGGCGTCCGCGCCGCCGGCGACGGCGCCGAGGAGGATGGCGACTTCGAAGGCGGGCGACGTCTTGCGGGCGAACATCTGGAGGCGGGCGTCGAGGGTGGGCGTTTCGGCGCGCTCGCGCCAGTGCAGTTCCTCTCCCTGTCCGGCGCAGAGGCGGATGTGGGCGTCGGAGGCGATGGCGAGCATCCGCAGGCGGCGGGCGTCGTCTGTCGGGGCGCAGGCGAGCAGGCGATAGCCGGCGCCGATGAGGAGGTCGCCGACGTTGAGTGCGATCGGGATGCCGTGCTGCCGGTGCAGCGTGGGCTCGCCGTAGCGCGAGTCGTCGTGGTCCTCGATGTCGTCGTGGATCAGCGAGGCCTTGTGGAAGCATTCCGTTGCGAGAGCGGCCGCTTCGATGCAGGTCCCGGAGGGTGCGTCGTCAGAAAGGGCGTGGAAGACGGAGGTGGCGAGCAGCGGACGCCACCGTTTGCCCGCGCCGCCCATCCAGGCGAGGGCGATGTCGGCGGCGGGACCGGGCTCGAGGGCGAGTCTGGCGCGGAGAGACGCGGGCGCGAACCAATGACTGACTTCGGCGCGGCATTGCTCCACCGTGACGCCGGGATAGCCGGTGGGCGGGCCCGAGAGGCGGATGCATTCCCGGACGTGGACGAGGTCGACGTCGGTGTCGTCGCAGCCGTCGCGGAGGAGCGGGATCGCGAGGGCGGGGAGGGATTCGGCGGCGAGACGGGAGAAAGATTTTTCGAGGGCGGGCAGGCAGCTCACGCCGAGCACGGCGTCGAGCTCGCCTTCGCGGAGCATGCCGGCGGCGGCCTCGGAGCCCTCGGCAATCAACACCGCATAGCCGAGATCGGTCGCCTCGCGCTGGAGGGCGCCGAGGGGGCAGCGGCCGCACGCCTCGCAGAGCAGGCCGAACTCGTCGTGATCTGCCGGGCAGTCCTTGCGCGAGCGGAGGCATTGCGGGAGGAGGAGGAGGCGACGCGCGAACGGGATGCCGGCGACGGTCTCGCGCCAGGCTTCGTTGTGAAGGAAGACGGTGAGCAACTTGACCTCCTGCGCATCGGCAATCCCAAGATTCGCGGCGAGGTCGGTGGCCATCGCCACGAGCTGATGCAGCGGCATCGGTGGCGTGGCGGCGTGGGCGGCGATGCAAGCGGCTGCGCGACGCCGCAGTTCGCGCCATCGCGCGATTTGCGCGGTGCGAGCGGAGCTGCTGGCGGCTGTGGCGGCCGGTGGACTGTGGAGGGTTTCAGCCATACGTTCCGAATCCGAAGAACCAGCGGCGCTTGGCGTAGCGGTAGAGCCAGTGCCGCTCGGGGATTTCCTGACCGGGAAGGTCGTGGCAGGGTCTGGGCTTCATCGCGGCCAGTTCTTGCAAGCCGGTGCCGCGGCCCGTCGTGTCGCGGATGTCCGGGCGGTCCATGAAATCGCGGAGCGCGGCGGGGTTGGTGAGCAGGATGCAGCCGCGGCCGTTGGCGGCGGCGAGCTGGCGGAATTCCTCGAGAAACGTGGACTGCTGGAAGAGCGCGTCGAGGCTCGTGCCGTCGCGGAGGTTCTCGCGGGCGAACTGGATGGGCGGACACGGCTCGAGATCGCCGCCGGGGCCGATGTGGTGGCTGATGCCCTCGACGGCGGGGCAGAGCGCGCGGCCGTCGGCGTCCCAATAGGCGTCGACGATCAGGATGGGGTGGCGGCGGCGGGCTTCGACGAGGAAGCGGCGCACGCGCAGGATGTCGGCGGCGTCGAGCGCGAGGTCCGGGGCGGGATCGGGGCCGGAAGGGCGGTAGATGTAGTACCAGGCGTAGAGGGCGCCGCGGCGGATCATGTCTTCGAGGAAGGCGTCGCAGAGCAGGTCGTCGAGGTTGTTCTTGCAGAGGCTGCTGGCCACGCCGAAGAAGAGGCGCTGGCGGCGACAGGCCTCGATGGCCGCCATGGCGCGGCGCCACACGTCGTCGCCGCCGCGGCGGATGTCGCTGACCGACGGGCTGCCTTCGACGCTGACGACGGGCGTGACGTTGCCGAGGCGACGGAACTCGGCGGCCATGCGGTCGTCGAGGAGCGTGCCGTTCGTGAAGATCTGGTAGTAGCAGTCGCGGTGGCGTTCGAGGAGCGCGGCCAACTGCGGGTGCAGCAGCGGCTCGCCTCCGAGGAGGCCGAAGAAGTGCGAGCGGTTGCGTTGCTTCCATTCGCCGACGATGGCGTCGAGCGTCTCCAGCGGCAGCTCGCGCGAGGGGGTGGCGCGGGAGACCCAGCAGCCGCGGCAGGCGAGGTTGCAGCGATCGGTGAGCGAGATGAAGAGCACGGCCGGGGATCGGACGCCGCGCGCCGCGCGTTTCTGGAAGGCGGCCATGCCGCGAGAGCCCTTCCAGCCGAGCGTCCAGGCGAGCCGCGCGAGGATGCGGGGAGCGGGTTCGAAGAGCATCCGGCGTGTCAGGGAGAGGAGCATGGGCGTTTCAGTAGAGACCGTCCTTGAGGAGTCGGGGGCGCGCCTGTCGCGCGCGCAGTTTGTCGAGCAGGCTGCCGTCGCCCTTGAAGAGCTGTTCGCGCGTCAGCCGCACTTTGTCGGCCGCTTGCGCCGGGTCGTCGAGCGTGCCGCTCACGGGCGATTCCTCTTCGATCTTGGGGAACATGATCGCGACATGCGGACAGAGCCGCGCGCAGGAGGGGCAGTTGTTCTTGCAGTGGTCGGGGTGGGCGACCACGACGCGTCCGTCCGCGTCGGCTTCATACACGCCGAAGAGGCAGAACTCCAGGCATTGGCGGCAGTTGACGCAGCGGTCTTCGTCGACCACTGGGAACCACGGCCGCCAGAAGGCGGGAGTCTCGGCGGTTGGTTCCTCCGGCACATCGACAGACGTGGCGGGCGCTGCGGAGAGGCCGTCGGCGCGGATGGCCTCGAGGATCGACTCGGCGGAGTTGCTGCGCAAGTCGTGGCATTCGATCTGGGTCGACACCGCATTCGCGCCTGCGCGTCCGAGCAGTCCGCGCACGGCGCGCGGATGGCAGGCGATGACGGTGAGCCGTTCGGCGGAGGCGACGAGATCTCTCAGCCAGGGCTCGCGCCGCGCGGCCAGGCCGCACAGGTCGTCTACGACGGCCACCGCCCGTCCGCAGGACGCGAGCCCAGCCCGCACGGCTTCCCGCCGATCAGCGGGAATCGTGGCGGCGTGCGCACAGCGGCACAGGAGGACGGGGGAGGGCATTGGGAGAATTACGAATGATGAAGGGTAGCCGATTAAGTGTGGGGGTAAGTGTGCGATTGCGTGTAGCCGAGTAAGATAAAGCGAGTTGTGATTCTTTCTAGTACTGTAGCAAAAACGGTGTGTTCCGCGCAAGGCGAGGCTGGCTGGCTTCACCAGCAATTCGCAATATGGCCGATCTTGTTTGCAGCGGCGTGCTCGGAGAGCCCGCCCTACCCCGTGGACTCCCCGTTTGGCGGTGATTTCGGGGTAGCGCGATCTCCGAGCGCGCCGTATATCGGGTGCCCGGCCATATTGCGAATTGCTGCTGGCTTCACAATGAAATCGGTCAGTCGCCGGGTTTGACGTAGGAACGCCCCTTGAGCAGACCTTGTGAATCGCGGACCGCGATCGTCGTGTCGGCCCCTCGCGCCGCAAGAACCGCCAAGCCATAGAGAATCCAGGACACTTTCACGCTGTGGAAAGACCCCGCAGGCCGGAATGAAAAACAAAAGCTGATTAGGACGGGGTTGGCCAGGGCATTTCCTGAAGCACCGTCTTTGCGATGATCTCGCGACTATCGGCTCGCGACTTGAAAGCAGTACAGGTTCGTGTCGTAGCGGAGGTAGAGGCGGCCGTTGGCCACGGCGGGATGCGCCCAGCTCTGCCCTTCGCCGGCGACGCTCATCTCTCCGACGAGCGTCAGTCCGTCCGGCGAGGCGGCGGCCAGACCGGCGCGCCCGGCCCGTTCGCCGAACAGGTAGAGCATGCCGTCCGCGAAGGCGATCGAACCCTTGCCAACGCCCTTGGCGTCCTTCCATTTCGTCACGCCGGTCTTCAGGTCGATGCAGGACCAGCCGTTGTTGTGGTTGCCGTAGACGTGCCCTTTGTCGATGACGTATCCGCCGTGGTGGTTGACCATGTCGCGCGACTGCCACAGTTCCGTGAAGGACCAGGCACCGTCCTTGCGGGCGACCTGGAAGCAGATGCCGCCCTTGCCGTAGCCGTTGGCCCAGAAGAGGAATCCTTCGCCATAGACGGGGTCGGGGCAGTTGGCGGTGTTGCCGCCGCTGAAGCCGTTTGACCAGACCTTCCGGCCGTCCTTGGCGTCGACGGCGAGAAGGCCGCTGCCGGTGCCCTGGACCACGAGCGTGGCGTCGCCCTCGCGGATGGCGATGGCGGAGGCGTAGTGCACGCTAAACTCGGCGTCGCTGCGCCAGACGTCTTCGCCCGTGAGCTTGTTCAGTGCGACGAGGCCGGTCTTGCCGCCGGGCGTCACGATGACCTTGTCATCGACGATCAGGGCCGATTCGGAATAGCCCCAGCCGCCGGGCTTCCCGCCGAATTCCTTCAGTTCGCGCTTCCAGAGCAGCTTGTGTGTTTCGATGTCGTGGCAGGTGACGAGACCGTTGCCGCCAATCACGTAGAGGCGGTTGCCGTCGACGACGGGCGTCGAGCGCGAGCCGCCGTAGCTCTTGGTGAACGCGGGGCCCTGGGCAAGGCGCCACAGTTCCTTGCCGTTGCCGTCGAAGGCGAAAATCGTCAGTTCATCGCCCACGTCGCCGGTCGTGTAGACCTTGTCCTTGACGATGGCGACTGACGAATAGCCCTTGCCGATGCCCTCGGCCTTCCACAGCAGTGCGGGACCGCCTTCCGGCCAAGTCTTGAGGAGTCCAGTGTCGGAGGAGCGCCCGTCGCGCGTCGGCCCGCGCCAGCCGGGCCAGTCGCCGGCCCATGCCATCGTGCACGCCAGGGTTCCCAGGAGGACGAGCCCCCGTGTCAGTTGCCGATTTCCGCATCCATGTTTTTTCATTGAGGGTTCCCTTTTCGGAGAGAAGTGTTTCTTGCTTGCCAACGGTCAAGAGGCGAGGCCTTTGAGGCGCAGGAGGGCGGCGGGATCGGGTTCGCGACCGCGGAAGGCCTTGAAGACGTCCATCGGATGCTCCGCCCCGCCGCGGGCGAGGAAGGTCTCGGCATAGCGGCGGCCGAGCCGCCGAACCGCCTCGTCGTCCTCGACTCCGGCTTCGAGGAAGCCGCAGAAGACGTCTGCCGCCAGCACCTCGGCCCAGAGGTAGCTGTAGTAGCCCGCGGCGTAGCCGCCGGCGAAGATGTGGGTGAAGCTGCAGAGCGAGCGGTCTTCCGGGAGTGGCGGCATGACGGCGAATCGGCGGGTGGCGCCCGACTCGGCGGCCGCGATCGTGGGGCACGCCTCGGAGGGGAACTTCGCATGCAGATCCATGTCCACGAGCGCGTAGCGGAGCTGACGGACCGTCATCATCGCGGCATGGTGCGTGTCGGAGGCGTGGATGCGCCGAAGCGTGTCCTCGTCGAGCGGCGCGCCGGTCTCGACGTGGCGGGAGAGGCTGCGGAGCACTTCCGGCCGGCTGCTCCAGTTTTCGAGGAACTGGCTGGCGATCTCGATGGCGTCCCACTCGATGTTGTTGATGCCGGACGCCTGGGGAATGTCGACGCGCGTGAGCATGTGCTGGATCGCATGGCCGAATTCATGGAAGAGCGTGCCGATCTCGCTGGGCGTCATGCAGGAAGGCTTTCCGCCGGAGGGGACGGCCTGGTTGCAGACCATCAGCGCGATCGGACGGCGGACCGTGCCGTCGGGCAGCACTTCGCGCGTCTGGAATTCGTTCATCCAGGCGCCGCCTCGCTTCGTCTCGGGGCGGCTGTAGGGGTCGAGGTAGAACCACGCGACCGTCTCGTCCGCGCCGTCGACCATCCGGAAGAACCGTACGTCGGGGTGCCAGACGGGCGCTTCGCCGTCGGCCGGCAGGACGCGCACGCCGGCGAGCTTCTCGACGAGGGCGAAGAGTCCGGCGAGGACGTGCTCGAAGGGGAAGAAGGGGCGGAGCGCCTCGGGCGAATAGCCGAAGAGCGATTCGACTTGCCGGCGGCCCCAGTATGTCGTGTCCCACGGGCGGAGTTCGCCGTCGTCGAAGCCGTTTGCCTCGGCGAAGCGCTGGAGGTCGGCCAGCTCCGCCTTGGCCTTCTCCATGGCGACGGCGCCGACGCGGTCGAATAGGGCGTAGACGGGATCGGCGGAGCCGGCCATTTTCGCGTCGAGGCTGAGCGCGGCGAAATCGCCGTAGCCCACGAGCCGCGCCATCTCGCGGCGCAGCTCGAGGATGCGCGCGATGACGGGGCCGTTGTCGATCTCGCCGGAAGAGGCGCGGACCAGGCTGGCGCGGAGGAGCCGTTCGCGCAGGTCGCGGCGTTCGGCGTACTGCATGAAGGGGAGGAAGACGGCGTGCTCGAGCGAGACGCGCCACGGGCCGTTCTCGGAGGTCGCGTCCGCTTCGCCGGCCTTGCGGGCCGCCTCGGCGCAGGCTTCGAGCAGCGTCGCCGGCAGGCCTGCGACCTCGTCGCGGCTGCGCAGGAGCAGCGCGAAGGACTTCGTGGCGTCGATGACGTGGTTCGAGAACTTCATCGAGAGTCCGGAGACCTCCTGGACGATGGCGTTGAAGCGCGCCTTCGCTTCGCCGTCGAGACCAACACCGCTTTGGCGGGCGCCCTTGAGCGCGTGCTCCACCACGCGTCGGCGGCCGGAGTCGAGGGCGTCGAACGCGGGCGATTCACGCAACGCCACGAGCGCGTCGTAGAGGGGGCGGCTCTGCAGAATGCGCATGGAGAAGGCGACGATCCGGGGCTGGAGCGCCTCCTCGACCTGGCGCCAGGCGTCGCCGTTGGCCACGCTGACGAGGTGTTCGACGACGCCCCAGACGCGCCAGAGCGGCGACGTGGCCTCGTGCAGGGCGGCGACGCGGCCCTCCCAAGTCGGCTCGCCGCGGCGCTCGATCTCGGCGATCCGGTCCTCGGCGGCGGCGATCAGCGTCTCCACGGCCGGGGCGCCGTGCTCCGGGCGGATGGCGGCGAAGTCGGGGAACTCGGCGAGGGGCAGCAGGGGGTTGTCGGGCATGGCGCGGGGAGGGGAGGGTGGATGGGGCTAGAAGGGCCGGCCGTCGAGACGGGGCTGCTGGCGGCGCATCTGGATCTTGGGCTGTTCGAGGAACAGCGCAAACCATTCGTCGCCGAGATTCGCGTTGTTGAATTCGCGGACCTTGTTGTTGGCGAGGCGGTCGCGGTTGCGGTTGAGCGTCTCGTTCTCGTTGTCCTTGCAGCCCTTCACGAGCAGCGCGTGCGCCTTGTCCGGCATGTCGTTCTTGAGGAAGATCCAGGCCATGAGCGAGTAGAGCAAGACGCTCTGGTTGTACTTCAGCCGCGCCTTCGCCTTGAAGAACGTCTTCTCGATCTCCTCGACCGGCGCCTTGTTGACATGCTGGCGCGCCATCTTCATCGCGCCGCTCATCGGATCGAGGATCAGGCAGCGGGGCATCAGCTCGTCGACCTTCTTGAAGTCCTGCATCTGGTAGTGGAACTGCATGCGCGTCGTGTTGAGCTGGCGGGAGAAGAGCGGCGTCCACTTGCAGAACGGCTCCAGCTTCATCGTGTGCTCGAGGGCCTGGGTCAGCAGCTTCTTCTGGAATTTCTCCATCTCGGCCATGATGCGCTTCGGATCGCCCGTGGGACGGTTCTGGAAGGCGTTGACGCGGGCCTGCATCTCCTTCTGGCCGTCGGCCAGCAGCGCCTGCATCCCGGCCATGACGGCGGTGATGCGCTTGCGGACGAGGTAGTTGACGCTGAACATTGCGCCCAGGAAGGCGAGGGCGCCCCAGAGCAGGGCCCAGCCCCAGGCCGCGTCGGCAAGACGCCAGGAGGAGAGGAAGACGGCCACGGCGGCCGCGCAGGCGATCAAAATGGAATACATCGAAAGAGCTCCAAAACCGCACCGGACCATCCGGCGCGTCAAAACGCAGATGAGTATAGCAGAACGGCTTCCTGCGTTCAAACGCGATGTGCCGGTCTTCCGAGCGCGGAAAAATCGGGGTGTGCGTCAACTTCTTCGCCGTGTCCCCTGGATCCTGAACTCAGGAGTCGATGTCGCCCTTGGTCTCATCGCTCTAGATATTCCAGTCTACGTAGGCAAAGATGTCGTCATCGTTCCCCAAAGATAAACCGCATCACGCTCCAGATGGCGATCATGAAGACACCTGTGGATTTTTTTTCATCACGGCCATTACTCCCCGAAGTTTAGATTGCGGCCTTGCGCAACGGATCTTGTGCTTCGACCCAAGATCGAGGATAATTGTGGACTATTTCACTTGAGAGTGTTGAGTTCTCGTCTTGTTCATGGCCCATGCGGACAGCCCTTCCGCGAACAGCGGAGTGCAAAGCGCGAGCTCCACGAAACAGTCGCAAGGATAGATCATGAGAAGCGC
>JAAZAI010000252.1 GCA_012514445.1 Lentisphaerota bacterium | reverse complement strand
GTCACCAGCAGCTCGTGGCTGATCAGCGCGAGGTTGAACTTGGGTGGCATGGTGCCGACCGTGGCGCCTTGCCAGAGGCGATAGAGGATCGAGACGTCCAGGACGAGCCCTTCGGCGATCATCGCATGGAGGTCGCCCCCCTTTTCATTCCCCCCGGCGGCTTCGCTGACCGCGATGTCGAAGGCGGCCGTGTGCATGAAGACCTTGGCGTTGCGATGCAGGCGCCAGAAGTCGGCGAGATCCTCGCGGCGGATCGCATACGCCCGCGATCCGTTGAACGCCGTCCCGAGCACGTAGCCGGGGACGACGGACGGAGCGGAGACGGCTTCGGTCTCCGTGTCGTAGGCGAAGACGCCGCCCAGTGAGCCCGTCTCCGGCGTCCAATAGACAAACGGATAGTCTGAATCGCGGAACGACACATGCCCAAGGGACTCGTCGTCCCGAGGCTGAACCGAAGTGGCGGGGACCGCCCCCGCCGAAGCGGGGGACGGCTCCCTGGATTCTAGCTCGCGCGCGGAGGAATCCTCCGGCGACGGCCGGCCGGAGGCGATCTCCGGCCGACCGGTCGTCATTATGTGCGTCGCGCGGAATTTCGCGGCGATGGTGTACGCGGCGTTACGCATGGGCCACCTCCGCTTCCATGCGTCCGAGGCTCCGCATGACCTCGCTCCAGAGGAAGCGCTTCCGTCGCCCAACGCCGATGAACGGTGGCTGCATACGCCAGAGGGTCGCCCGGTTGATCTTGAGCTTCTCGCAGAGTTCCTTGGGCGTGAGCAGCGTCTCGTCGGCCACGGCGGGCGGCGGCGGGCTGGAAGCGGGACGGGCGGCAACGCCGCAAAGCGTCTCCATCTTCGTCTGGATTTCATCTTCATTCATTCCCAACCCTTGCAGCAGGGTTCGTACAGTGGCAATCTTGGCGTCGAGATCTTCAAGCGTCCTCTCGGCGAATTCGGCAATCGTCTTATCGGCGTTGCGCGTCTTTGTGGTCGTCGTGGTCATCTTATTTTTCCCCAATGTTGTTATGTAAATAGAGAAGCCCCCGGCCGGCATGGTCGCCGGACCGGGGGCTGGTGGCTATCTGTCTAGTTAGGCGACGGACTGCGCCTTGGTCTTCGAAGCGCCCGAGCGGACTCCGTACTTCGGTCCGCTCCAGGTGAACCTCGCGATGAAGTCTTCGATTTCATCCGCTTTCATTCCCACATCACCTAAAACGACCACCGCGTCAGCCACCTGCTCCATCAACCCTTCAATTTCCTGCACGATGCTTTTGGCCACCTTGAACTTTCGCGGCCAACAAGTCACGCTGGCAAACGCTGACTTCCACCTCGGGAGAGGAGGCGCCATTGCCGCCACACGAAAGTCTTCCACCGACTCGTCCCAATAGAATTGCGTGAAAGGATCAAATCGAAACTTCTTATCCCCTCTGCTCGTTTTGAGGACGACATCATCCGGGGGCAATTCCAGATTCGGCGGAAGTGAAAAGTTTGGCGTGGCCCACGTGTAATGCGCAAGCATGTGGAGTATTTCCGATTTGTCGTACCCGATGCCCCGCAGCCTGCGGCGAAGAAACGGAGTAAACAAGGCGAATTC
>JAAZAI010000251.1 GCA_012514445.1 Lentisphaerota bacterium | reverse complement strand
GCGCCGGCACCGGCTGCACATCCTCCGGTTCCGCACAGGTGTACAACCGCTTTGAAAAGCTGATCGCGGAAAACAACCTCACCCGCGAGGTCAAGCTGGTGCACACCGGTTGCTTCGGCCTGTGCGAGGCCGGCCCGGTGGTCATCGTCTATCCCGAAGGCGCGTTCTACAGCCGCATCAATGAGAACGACGTGGATGAGATCGTCGCCGAGCACCTGGTGAAGGGCCGCATCGTCACCCGCCTTCTCTACAAGGAATCGATCGAGCCCACCGGCGGCGTCAAGGCGCTGGACGACGTGGACTTCTACAAAAAGCAGAAGCGCGTCGCCCTTCGCAACTGCGGCGTCATCAACCCGGAGTCCATCGAGGAGTACATCGCCTTTGAAGGCTACAAGGCGCTGGGCAAGGTGCTCACCGAGATGACCCCCGCCGAAGTCATCGATATGATGAACCGCTCCGGCCTCAGGGGCCGCGGCGGCGCGGGCTTCCCCACCGGCCGCAAGTGGGCCTTTGCAGCGGCACAGCCCGCCGGTCAGAAGTACGTGTGCTGCAACGCCGACGAAGGTGACCCGGGCGCGTTCATGGACCGCTCTGTGCTCGAGGGCGACCCGCACGCGGTACTGGAGGCGATGGACATCGCAGGCTACGCCATCGGTTCCAACCAGGGCTACATCTACGTTCGCGCGGAGTACCCCATCGCAGTCAAGCGGCTCAAAATCGCCATCGAGCAGGCGCGTGAATACGGCCTCCTCGGGAAGAACATCTTCGGCACCGATTTCTGCTTCGACATCGACATCCGCCTGGGCGCAGGCGCGTTCGTCTGCGGCGAAGAGACGGCGCTGATGGCCTCCATCGAAGGCGAGCGCGGCGAGCCGCGCCCCCGCCCGCCGTTCCCGGCGGTCAAGGGCCTGTTCGGCAAGCCCACCATCCTCAACAACGTGGAAACCTACGCCAACATCCCCCAGATCATCCTCAACGGGCCCGAGTGGTTCGCCTCGATGGGCACCGAAAAGTCCAAGGGCACGAAGGTGTTCGCGCTCACGGGCAAGGTCAACAACTCCGGCCTCATCGAGGTGCCCATGGGCACGACGCTGCGCGAGATCATCTTCGAGATCGGCGGCGGCATCAAGGACGGGCGCCAGTTCAAGGCCGCGCAGACGGGCGGCCCCTCCGGCGGCATCATCCCGCCCCAGTTCCTCGACACCCCGATCGACTACGCCAACCTCGCCAAGATCGGCTCGATCATGGGCTCCGGCGGCCTCATCGTCATGGACGACACGGACTGCATCGTCGACATCGCCAAGTTCTACCTCGATTTCACGGTCGACGAGTCCTGCGGCAAGTGCGCCCCCTGCCGCATCGGCGGGCGCAAGCTGCTCACGTACCTCACGCGCATCAGCGACGGCCGCGGCCAGCGCAAGGACATCGAGGACATGAAGAACATCAGCGACGCCATGGCGCGCGCCTCGCTCTGCGGTCTCGGCCAGACGGCCTCCAACCCCGTCCAGTCCAGCCTGCGCTACTTCATGGACGAGTATCTGGAGCACATCGACGACAAGAAATGCCGCGCCGGCAAGTGCAAGAAGCTCGTGAAGTTCCTCATCCACGAGGACAAGTGCGTCGGCTGCACCCTCTGCGCCCGCAACTGCCCGGTCTCGTGCATCGCCGGCTCCGTCAAGAAGCCGCACGTGATCGACCAGTCGAAGTGCATCAAGTGCGGCGTCTGCTTCGAGAAGTGCAAGTTCGGCGCCATCACCCGCGGCTAATTTGAAAGGTCCCAACACCATGGCCAACATGATCAAACTGGAAATCAACGGCATCCCCGTGGAAGTGCCCGCCGGCACGTCCATCCTCAACGCGGCGAGGGCCGTGCACGTCAAGATCCCGACGCTCTGCTACCACCCCGACCTCAAGGCCGGGGCCTCGTGCGGCATCTGCGTCGTGCGCAACGCCGGCTCCCCGAAGCTGCTGCGCGCCTGCTGCACGGACGTCGCGCCGGGCATGAGCATCACCACGCACGACGCGGACATCGTCAAGATCCGCCGCACCGTGCTCGAGCTCATCCTCGCCAACCACCCCAACGACTGCCTCCAGTGCCCGCGCTCCGGAAACTGCGAACTGCAGAAGATCGCCGCCGACTTCGGCGTGCGCGACAATCCCTACCCGCGCGAGGTCCAGCCGATCCCCGTCGACAACTCCACGCCGTCGCTCGTGCTCAATCCCGAGAAGTGCATCAAGTGCGGCCGCTGCGTCGACGTCTGCCAGAACATGCAGAACGTCTGGGCGCTCGAGTTCATCGGCCGCGGCGAGAAGACGCGCATGATGCCCGCCGCGGGCGTCAAGCTCAGCGAGTCCCCCTGCATCAAGTGCGGCCAGTGCTCCGCGCACTGCCCGGTCGGCGCCATCTACGAGAACGACCAGACCGCCAAGGCCTGGGACCTGATGCGCGACCCCGACGTCGTCGCCATCGCCCAGATCGCCCCCGCCGTGCGCGTCGCCCTCGGCGAGGCCTTCGGCCTCAAGCCCGGCACCCTGCTCACCGGCAAGATCTACGCCGCGCTGCGCCGCCTCGGCTTCGAGAAGGTGTTCGACACCAACTACAGCGCCGACGTGACGATCATGGAGGAGGCCACCGAGTTCGTGAAGCGCTTCACCACCGGCGGCACCCTTCCGCTCATCACCTCCTGCTGCCCCGCGTGGACCGACTGGATGGAGAAGTACGCCCCGGACTTCACCGAGAACTTCTCCTCCGCCAAGTCCCCCCAGCAGATGCTCAGCGCGCTGGCGAAGTCCTACTGGGCCGAGAAGAACAACGTCGATCCCAAGAAGATCGCCGTCATCTCCATCATGCCCTGCACGGCCAAGAAGTTCGAGATCGCCCGCTCCGAGGAGATGTCCTCCACCGGCCAGCAGGATACCGACCTCGTGCTCACCACGCGCGAGCTGGCCCGGCTGATCAAGAGCTCCGGCATCGACTTCCTCAGCCTCCCGGACGAGGGCGCCGACGAATTGCTCGGCGACTACAGCGGCGCCGGCACGATCTTCGGCGTCACCGGCGGCGTCATGGAGGCCGCGCTGCGCACCGCCTACTGCATGGTCACCGGCGACGACCAGCCGCCCTCGATCAACTTCGACTGCGTCCGCGGCATGGACGGCGTCAAGGCCGCCCAGATCGACATCAAGGGCACGAAGGTCAACATCGCCGTCGCCCATCAGATGAGCAACGTCGAGCAGGTCCTCGACGCCGTGCGCGCCGACCTCAAGGCCGGCAAGCGACCGCGCTACGACTTCATCGAAGTCATGGCCTGCCGCGGCGGTTGCATCGGCGGCGGCGGCCAGCCCACGGGCGCGACGGACGAAGTCCGCGCGCTGCGCACGGCCGGCATCTACACGGACGACGAGAAGAGCGTCGTGCGCATGTCGCACAAGAACCCGCAGGTCCAGGCCCTCTACAAGGACTACCTGGGCAAGCCGGGCAGCCACAAGGCCGAGAAGCTCCTCCACACCAAGTACCGCAAGCGCAAGGTGTACGCGAAGTAGAGGGGAAGTCGCAATCCGCCAGCCGCCAGCCGCTCGTCGCGAGCGGCTGGCGGCCTTTGTTTTGTCCGTTTTGTCCGTGCGATTTCCAAGGCTTGCGCGGCCTGCGGCGTTCTGATAAAATCGTCTCAAATTTCACGGGCACTTTGACGATCACACAACATTTCCCCGAATGTCAGGGGCCTCGCGGCGCGGCTTGGCGCGTCGTCGCGCCCCTTCAAGCTTGTTCGGGGATCCAGCAAGATAAGGAGCGAACCGCCATGCCTCAGAAAGCCATGGTCTTCATCGACGGAAGCTGGTTCTACCACAGCCGGCAGATCCTGTTCGATCTGAAGGACGAGACCGGATTCGAGATCGACTACAAGCGCCTGCCGCTGCTCGTGGGGCAGTGGGTCGGCGACGCCCTCGACGCGGATGTCGACGTCGTCCGCGCCTGCTATTTCGGCACGCTCCCTTTGAACAAACCCGGCTACAATCCGGCCAAGCAGCGCGTCTTCTACCTGTTTCTCCAGCAGGACTGCGGCTACGAGGTCGAGGTGCTCGAGATGGACCACCGCCTCGAGCACGGCATCAGCGACGACCGCCGCGTCGGCGTCGCGCTGGCCGCTTCGATGATGCACTTCGCCTCGATGCCCGGCGCGTTCGACACCGCCATCCTCATGGGCGGCAGCTCGGACTACCGCCCCCTGCTGCGCCGCGTCCGCGACCGCGGCAAGCGCACGCTGCTCGTGGCGATGAACAACGCCGAGAACCGCCAGGCGACCAGTCCCGTGCTGCTTGTCGACCACGCCCTCTTCGACGCCCCGCCGGTGTTCCTCGACGAGCACATCGACGAGATCCGACTCGTGCGCAAGGAGCTTCCCCGCGCCTGCAAGGCGTGCGGCCAGACGGAGGTGACGACCTGGGCGGGCGTGGAATTCTACTGCTCCAAGTGCCGCTCCGACCACCATCGCCGCGTACGCACCTGCGACACCTGCGGGCGCGAGGAGGAGACGACCTGGGACAAGGACTACTTCTACTGCTCGCAGTGCCGCAAGGAATTCAGAAGAAATGGGGGCGCTCGTGCCGAAGAAACCTCGTTCACCATCTAGCGCCGCGACTGCGCGCGCGCCCATCGCCATCGGCTTCGTCTCGCTGGGCTGCTCGAAGAATCTCGTCGATCTCCAGGTCATGGCCGCGGAGCTGCACCAGGGCGGCTTCGACATCGGCGTCGAGGTCGACGAGGCCGACGCCGTCATCGTCAACACCTGCGCGTTCATCGAGGACGCCCGCGAGGAGGCGGTCTCCGCGATCCTCGGCGCCTGCGAGCTCAAGAAGAACGGCCGCTGCAAGGCCGTCGTCGTTTCCGGCTGCCTCTCGCAACGGTATCGCGAACGCATCCTCAAGGCCTGCCCGGACGTGGACGCCGTGATCGGCGTGGACGACCTGCGGCGCATTCCCGAAATCGTGTCGAAGGCGCTCGACCACCCGCGCGGAGAACCGGTCGTCGCCGTCTCCTCCGACCTCCCCACGCACCTCTTCGCCTCGAAGATCCCCGCGATGGTGCTCACCGGCGGCCCGTACGCCTATCTCAAGATCGCCGAAGGCTGCCAGCACGTCTGCGCGTTCTGCGCCATCCCCGGCATCCGCGGCAAGCTCCGCTCGCGGACGATCGACGACGTGGTCGCCGAGGCCAAGGCGATTCTCGCCGAAGGCATCCGCGAGCTCGACATCATCGCCCAGGACGTGACCAGCTACGGGAGCGACCTCAAGGACGGCACGTCGCTCGCCAAGCTGCTCCGGCGGCTGGACGCGCTGAAGGGTGACTTCTGGATCCGCCTGCTCTACGGCTATCCGGCGATGGTCACCGACGAGCTGCTCGATGTCATCGCGTCGAGCCGGCACGTCTGCCGCTACCTCGACATCCCCGTCCAGCACAGCCACCCCGACATCCTGCGCGCCATGCATCGCGCCGACACCCTGAAGCACGTCCCCGGCATGGCCTCGCGACTGCGCGCCCGCATCCCCGGCCTGACGCTGCGGACGACATGCCTCGTCGGCTTCCCCGGCGAAACGCAGGCGCACTTCGACCACCTGCTCGAGTACGCCGGCCGGGAGAAGTTCGACCACCTCGGCGCCTTCGCCTTCTCCCCGGAGGAGGGGACGGGCGCGTTCGCGCGACGCGAGGAGGCGGACGACATCGTCGCGGAGAACCGCCGCCGCAAGCTCATGCGCCGGCAGGCCCGCATCGTCAAATCGCTGCTCGACGCCAAGGTCGGGACTGTGACACGCGTCCTGCTCGAAGCGCCCCCCGAGGAGGATGGCCGCTGGGAGGGGCGCACGGAAGGGCAGGCGCCCGACGACATCGACGGCGTGACGTACGTCGCCGGCGTCCCCGCCTCCGCCCGACCGGGCGATTTCGCTGACGTCGAGATCACGGGCCATGGCGACTACGATCTCTTCGCCGAATGGCGGAGCATGTCCGGAGCATCGTCGTAAGCTTTGTCGAGCCGGGAGAGGCGCGCAAGGGTTCAGAGTTCAAAAAGCTTTGTCGCGCGCTTTGTCGTAAGCTTTGTCGAGTCGGAAGAGGCGCGCAAGGGTTCAGGAATCTTTGTCGCAAGGTGATCATTCCCGTTTTCCTGATTTCAAATTCAACCCTTCTTTGGAGGCGTCAGACCGCACACGTCGTGTGGTTTTTTTATTTGGAACTCAGGAAAACAGGAAGGGACGGCGGTGTCGTGGAATCGTGGTGCCGATTGTTGTAATCTGGAATTTCTGTTCGAGATTATAATGAACGCTCGGCCAGCGCCTCACGGCGCCACGACAAACTTTGCCTGTGCTGCGTGGCGGGCGCGTCGGCACTGGCGGCGGAGTACCAACCCGGCTACGACGGGTTGCCCGGCGGCGCGCAGGGCCTGCGCGCCCGAAACGATTATGATTACGATTACGATTATGATTATGATCAAGACCTTGTTGGGTTCAGCGAAGCGACAAAGAAGAAACGCACACCCAATCACGGCGACCGATTGCGGGTGTCCGTTTCCTCCTTGCGGACAGGCGGGGTTTCGGCGATAATTGACGCCATGAATTTTCTTGAATCGGCACGGAAGGTCTTCGACGTGGAAATCGAGGCGCTCGGCGCGGTGCGCGACGCGCTCGACGAGCGTTTCGAGGCGGCGGTGAATCTGTTTCTCAAGGCGCTCGGATCCGGCGGCAAGATCGTCGTGACCGGCGTCGGTAAAAACCTGCCTGTCGCGGAGAAGATCTCCGCCACGCTCGCCAGCACCGGCTCCACCAGCGTCGTGCTCAATCCCACGCAGGCCATCCACGGCGACCTGGGCATTCTCGCCCCCGCGGACGTGCTGCTCGCGCTCAGCTATTCGGGGGAGTCGGACGAGATCAAGACGCTCATGCCCGCGGTGCGCCGGCTCGGCGTCCCCGTCGTCGCCCTCACCGGCGATGCGCAGAGCGAGCTCGCCTCCTTCAGCGAAGTGGTGCTGCTCGCGAAGGTCCCGCGCGAAGCCTGCCCCTTCAACATGGCCCCCACGGCCAGCACGACCGCCGCGCTCGCGATGGGCGACGCGCTCGCGATGACGCTGCTCGAGGCGCGCGGCTTCCGGCGCGAGGACTACGCCAAGCTCCACCCCGGCGGCGCCATCGGCCGCGCGCTGCTGTTGCGCGCCCGCGACATCATGCGCAGCGGCGAACACGTCGCGGCCGTCGCCGAGACGACGCTCGTCAAGGACGTCGTCGTCGCCATGACGCGCGCCCGTGGCGGCGTCGCCTACGTCGTCGCCGCCGGGGGCCGGCTCGCGGGGCTCTACACCGACGGGGACTTCCGCCGCGGCATCGCCGGCGACGGCCTCGAGCTGCTCAACCGTCCGGTCGGCGAGGTGATGACGCGCAACCCCGTGAACGTCGATCCCGACGACCTCGCCGTGGACGTGCTCAGGATTTTCGAACAACGCAAGATCGACGACCTTCCCGTCGTCGACGCCGAGGGCCGCCTCGTCGGCGGCATCGACATCCAGGATCTGCCCAAGCTGAAAGTGATGTGAACCATGGACGCTGAAATCAAACCCCTCTTCGACCCCCTCGACGCCGTGCTCGAGGACCTCCGCGCGGGCAAGTGCGTCGTCGTGGTGGACGACGACGATCGCGAGAACGAGGGCGACGTGATCTGCGCCGCCGAGCACGCCACGCTGCAGAACGTGAACTTCATGGCCACCCATGCGAAGGGCCTCGTCTGCATGCCGATGGAGAAGGCGCTCACGAAGCGGCTCGGCCTCGCGCAGATGGTCGAGCAGAACACGGATCTGCACCAGACCGCCTTCACCGTCTCCATCGACCATGTGGACACGACGACCGGCATTTCCGCGCTCGAGCGCTCCGTCACGGCCCTCAAGGTCGTGGAGGACGGCGCGAAGCCCGAGGACTTCCGCCGCCCCGGCCACATGTTTCCGCTCGAGGCGCGTTCCGGCGGCGTGCTCAAGCGTGCCGGCCATACCGAGGTCACCGTGGACTTGATGAAGCTCGCCGGCCTCAAGCCCTGCGGCCTCTGCTGCGAGATCATGAAAGACGACGGCACCATGGCGCGGCTCGACGACATCCGCGAGTTCAGCGCGAAGCACGGCCTCAAGCTCTGTTCGGTGGCGGACGTCATCGCGTACCGCATCCGGCGCGAGTCCCTCGTCGAGTGCGTCGAGGACGTCGACATGCCCACGGCGCACGGCCACTTCCGCCTGCGGATGTACCGTGCCATTCAGGACGGCCTGGAGCACCTCGCGCTGATCATGGGCGACCTCTCGGGAGCGGCGCCGCTCGTGCGCGTGCACAGCGAGTGCTTCACGGGGACGTCTTCGGCTCCTGCCGCTGCGACTGCGGCGACCAGCTCCACGCGGCCATGGAGATGATCAAGAAGGAGGGCAGGGGCGTCGTGCTCTACATGCGCCAGGAGGGGCGCGGCATCGGTCTGGCCAACAAGCTCCACGCCTACCGGCTGCAGGAGGGCGGCCTCGACACCGTCGAGGCCAACGTCAAGCTCGGCTTCGCCGCGGATCTTCGCGACTACGGCATCGGCGCGCAGATCCTCTACGCGCTCGGGCTCAGCGAGATCCGGCTGCTGACCAACAATCCGCACAAGATCAAGGGCCTCGAAGGCTACGGCCTCAAGGTCGTCGAGCGCGTCCCCATCATCGCGGGTTTCAACCCCTGGAGCGAGCGCTACCTCAAGTCCAAGAAGGACAAGATGGGGCACATGCTCTAGCCGGAGAAGAAAAATGGACACGAAGATTTTCGATGAGGCCTTCGCCTCGCTTCCCGAAAGCATCCGGGGCGCCAAGCCCGCCTGCGCCTTGATGCTCGGCTCCGGCTGGAGCCGTGCGGTCGAGGGGCTGGACGTGCTCGCGGAAGTCCCCTATGGCGCGATTCCGCATTTCGGCGACGTCACCGTCATCGGCCATTCCGGACGGCTGCTGCTCGTGCGCGCGCCCGGAGGCGGACTGGCGCTTGCCTTCTGCGGCCGCCGTCACTGGTATGAAGGCGCCGCGTGGGAGGCCATCGTCATGCCGGTCGAGATCGCCCGCCGTCTCGGCTGCACCGTGCTGCTCGTCACCAACGCCTCCGGCGGCATCCGTCCGGACCTGGAGCCCGGCGACATGGTGGCCATCCGCGACCACATCCGCATGAACCACCTCAATCCCTTCCGGGGGCCGCACAATCCGGCGTTCGGACCGCGGTTCCCCGACCAGTCCCATGTCTACGATCCCGGGCTGATCGAGCTGCTGCTCGCGGCCGGTCGCGAGACGGGGCACGCGCTGACGACGGGCGTCTACGTCTTCGCTTCCGGCCCCGCCTACGAAACGCCGGCGGAGATCCGCGCCTACGGGCTTCTCGGAGCCGATCTCGTCGGCATGTCGACCGTGCCGGAGGCGATGTTCGCCAACGCCTGCGGACTCAAGGTCGCCGGACTCAGCTTCGTGAGCAACCACGCCGCCGGCATCGCCAAACACAGCCTCTCCGGCACCGAAGTCGTCGAATGCGCGGAGAAGAACTCCGCGAAGATGGCGGCGGTCGTCTTGGCGTTCTTGGCGCGGGTAAGCGCATCAGGAACGCGAGAGTGAGATCGACAAAGCGACAAAGTTTGCGACAAAGTTTTTGAGGAAGCACCCATGAACGAAAAAGTTCTTTTTGACACGGACATCGGCTCGGACATCGACGACGCGCTCGCGCTCGCCTATCTGCTCAGGGAGCCCCGATGCGAGCTGCTCGGCATCACCACGGTCACCTCGTTCCCCGAGCAGCGCGCGGCGATGTGCTCGGTCATCTGCCGCCATGCCGGCCGTCCCGACATCCCGATCCACGTCGGCGCCCCGCAGGCGCTCATGACGGAACTCGTCCAGAAGACGGCCGATCAGGCCGTGGCGGCGGCCGCCTGGGACCACGCCTCGTTCGCGAAGGACAACACGGCCATTGAATTCCTGTACCGCAACATCGCGGCCCATCCCGGCGAGATCACGCTGCTGGCCGTGGGCCCGATGACAAACGTCGCGCTGCTCTTCATGGCGCATCCCGAGGCTCCGGCGATGCTCAAGCGGCTCGTGCTCATGTGCGGGCGGTTCGGAGGCGGCGGCGCGGAATGGAACGCGCGCAACGACTCCCACGCCGCCGCGGTCGTCTACGGAAACTTCTCCCAGAGCCGGCCGCCGCTGCACTACAGTTGCGGGCTCGACGTGACGACGCAGTGCACGATGGAGCGCGACGAATGCCGGCGCAAGTTCGCCGAGTATCCGATTCTGGCGCCGATCCGCGATTTCGCCGAAGTCTGGTTCGAGCGTTCCCCTCGGGTCACGTTCCACGATCCCCTCGCCGCGGTCAGCGTGTTTGATCCCGAGGTGTGCGGCTGGCACGATGTGCGCATCGTGGTTTCGACGACGCCCCCGACGAACGGCGTCACCGTGCCGTTCTACACCGGCACGGATCTGCCGCACAAGATCGGCGAGACCGTCGACTCCGCGCGCTTCTTCGAACGGTACTTCTCGACGCTCGCGCGATAGCCGCCGCGACGCCCGCGCCGACGGCGCGGGCGCGAAAGGCAGGAGAGGCGACATCGGCGGAAACCGGAATGGCACTTTTGAAAGCCGTCCCCCGCAGTATAGGCCTGTGGCAGAGTACCAACCCGGCTACGACGGGTTGCCCGTTGGCGGCAAGCGATTGCCGCCAAACACACGGTCATACGAGTCCCAGGGCGAATGGCGGCGCCATTCGAGTGGGCGACGCGTCCCTGAGCCTGTCGAAGGGTCGCGTCGGTACTGGTGTCGAGTCGGCGCGCCCAGGATGCAGGAAATCGGATGGAAAAGTGCCAAGCCCGTTTCCGGGAAAACCCCTCAAAACCGCCCGAGATCAGGAAGTCTG
>JAAZAI010000250.1 GCA_012514445.1 Lentisphaerota bacterium | reverse complement strand
TCCGCACTCGCATTTGTCTACACGGCGGGTGCAGGAAGTGCTGGGATCGCGAGGCTCCGCACTCGCATCTGTCTACACGGCGGGTGCAGAGCCCCGCTTACCCAGGGGATCCTACGCGGCGGCTTGATTCGCCCATCCGCAAATCGTGTGGCGGCGTGGGGACGCGGACGCGTGAAAAACGGAAAAGCCGTTCCGCGCGCGAGGGCGAGCGGAACGGCTTGATGGCGGCGATGCCGCGGGTCGCTATTCGGCGACGACCCAGACCTTGACGGTCTCGGTGACGTCGGGATGGACCTTGACGGGCACGTCGTAGGTGCCGAGCGCCTTGATGGGGGCTGCGAGCTGGAGCATGGACTCCTCGAGGGAGGCGAAGCCCTGCTCCTTGAGCGCGGCGAGGATCTGCGCGGCGTTGACGGAGCCGTAGAGGCTTTCGGCCTCGCTGGTCTTGGCGCGGATCGTGACGGACGCGTCCTTGAGCTTGGCGCCGAGCTTCTTGGCTTCGGCGAGGGTTTCGCGGCGGATCTTCTCGCGTTCGGCCTGGATCTTGGCGAGGCGGCGGCGGGCGGCCTCGGTGACGGGTTCGGCGATGCCCTGGGGGATCAGGTAGTTGCGGGCGTAGCCCGGCGAGACCTTGACGATGTCGCCTTCCTGGCCGAGGTTGGCGACGTCCTTGAGGAGAAAGAGTTCAGTTGACATGCTGGGGTTGCCTTTCGGTTGGCTACATCATGATGCCCATGGTCCGGGCGCGGCGGACGCCGCGCTTGACCTTGCGCTGCTGGGCGGCGTTGAGGCCGCTGAGGCGCTGGGGGAGGATCTTTCCGTGTTCGCTGACGTAGCGGCGGAGGAAATCGACGTCGGTGATGTCGACGACGGTGACGTCGCCGTCGGGAGTCTTCTTGCGGAGCGGCGTTTCGTTTCTGCGGTGTGTTTTCTGGTTGCGCATGGCCATGGTGGTTTTCCTGTTTGAATTGCTGACGTGGGTTGGGGGGGTGGAGGATCAGAACGGCGGCGCGTCGTCGTCCGCGGGGGAATCCGCGACGGCGGGCTCCTCGGCGTGGGCGGGCCGGGCGGCGGGCCGGGCGTCGGGCCGGGCGTCGGCCGGAGGTGTTCCAGGTGCGGTGTGGCCGCCGACGAGCTGGACGCGGCTGGCGACGATCCGCAGCTTGTTGCGCGTCTCGTTTTCGGGCGTCTTCCACTCGTCGTACTGGAGGCGGCCTTCGACGAGGACGGGGCTGCCCTTGGCGAGGTACTGGTTGCAGAACTCGGCCTGCTGGTTCCAGGCGACGACGTCGACGTAGACGGGCCGGTCGATGCGTTTCCCCTCCTTGTTGCGGTAGGACTCGCTGATGGCGAGGCGGAGCGCGCAGACGGCGGTCCCCGAGGGATTGCGCTTGAGTTCAGGATCCTTGGTGAGGTTGCCCATCACGATGACCCGGTTGAAGCTTGCCATGTCTCTGCTCCTTTCCGCTTGAGGTTTGGGTTACGGGGTTCGGCGACCGCCCGGTTCTAGACGGTTTCGGCGGCGGCGGCGAGCGCGGCGTTCGTGGCGTCCGCCTGGGCGGCGGCTTTGGCGGCGGCGGCATCGGCGGAGGCCTTGAAGCGGGCGCGGCGGGCGTCGTCGGCGGCCTTGGCGGCTTCGATGCGCTCATTGCGCTTGACGATCTGGAGGCGCAGGCAGTCCTCGTTGTGCTTGAAGCGCAGACGAAGCTTGTCGACGAGCTGGCCGTCGAACGAGAAGCGGACTTTGACGTAGGTGCCGTGCTCGGCCTTCTTCAGGGGGCGGGCGAAGGTCTTGCGGCCGAGTTTGTCGATCTGCTGGATTGTGCCGCCAAGTTTCTCAATTTCGGCGGTGCTGGCCGCGATGACGTTGTCGAGCGCCTCTTCCTTGACGCTTCCGGAGAAGATGAAAAGGGCCTCATATTTGCTGAGCATGTGGTAGTTCCTCGTGATTGGACGTTTGCGGGATTACAGGGTTGTGGAAGGGCTCGGCGCCCGGGCCGGTTCCGCTTCCGGTTCCGGTGGCGGGGCGTTGAACTGGTTCATCGCGGCGACGACGCCGCGGGTGATGACGCAGAGCGCGGCCTGGGCGGCGGTCTCAACGCCTTCGGCGATGGCGGACGCCTGTTCGGCGGGGATGCGGCCGAGCACGTGTCCGACGAGGTCTTCCCCGCTGGAGCGAGGCTTGCCGACGCCGATGCGAACGCGCACGAACTGCTGCGTCCCCAGATGGGCGATGACCGATTTGAGCCCGTTGTGTCCGCCGGCGCCGCCTTCGGGGCGGACGCGGACGCGGCCGGGTTCAAGATGCACGTCGTCGGTGATGACCACGACATCCGCGGGCTCCATGCGGTAGTAGCGCATGAGGGCACCGACGACTTCGCCGCTGTTGTTCATGTAGGTCATGGGCCGGACGAGCAGGACGGATTCGTCCCCAAGGGCGACCTTGGCGACGTCGGTCTTGAACTGGGATTCGATGCGCCATTGTCCGCGCAGCGAGTCGGCGATCGACGCGACGGCGCGGAACCCCACGTTGTGTGGGGTTTCCGCGTATTCGCGGCCGGGGTTGCCTAGTCCTGCGATCATCTTCACGTCTGGCGCTCGGTCTCGGGTTCGATGTTCTGCGGGGGAG
>JAAZAI010000249.1 GCA_012514445.1 Lentisphaerota bacterium | reverse complement strand
CTCGGGCGTCGAGATGCGCACGCTCATGATCGGCTCGAGCAGCACGGGGCGCGCCTTGGAGAGCGCGTCGCGCAGGGCGGCGGAGCCGGCGATCTTGAACGCGATTTCAGAGGAGTCGACATCGTGGAAGGAGCCGTCGTACACGCGCACCTTGATGCCGACGACCGGGTAGCCGGCCACGGAGCCGTGCAGCATGCGCTCCACGACGCCTTTCTCGATGGCGGGGATGAAGTTGCCGGGGATCGAGCCGCCGACCGTGTCGTTGACGTACCAGTCCTCGTCGCCCTCGCGCAGAGGCTCGACCTTGAGATAGACTTCGCCGTACTGGCCGCGACCGCCCGACTGCTTCTTGTGCTTGTGGTGGCCGTCGCCGATGGCGGTGACCGTCTCGCGGTAGGCGATCTTGGGCGTGCTGAGCTTGACGGTGACGTTGGACATCTGCTTGAGCAGGTTCACGGCGGTGTCGAGGTGGACGTCGCCCAGGCCCTTGAGCACCGTCTCGTGCGTCTCGGCGTTGCGTTCGACCTGCAGCGTCTGGTCCTGCTCCAGCAGGCGCTGGAGCGCGGGGCCGAGCTTGTCGTCGTCCGCCTGGGTGGCGGCGGTGACGGCCGCGAACATGACCGGGTCGGGGAACTTCACGGGACGGGCATGGACCGGATTGCCCAGGGCGCAGAGCGTGTCGCTGACCTTGGTGGCCTTGAGCTTGGGGATGGCCACGATGTCGCCGGAGGTCGCCGACGCGGCGGGCACGTACTTCTTGCCGCAGGGGACGAGAAGCGCGGAGACCTTCTCGCGGCCGGAATTGGGGTTTTCAACCTCGGTGTCGGCCTTCAGCGTGCCGGCGAGCACGCGGACGTAGCTCATCTGCCCGACGAAGCTGTCCGAGACCGAGCGCCAGACGAGGCCGACGAACGGGCGCGAGGGCGAGGTGTCGATCAGCTTGCCGTCGGCGTCGACACGGCCGCGCTGAAGCGGGTTGGCCGTCCAGTTGACGATCGTGTCGAGCAGCTCCTGCACGCCGGCCCCGCCGAGGGGGAACACGGGGACGACCGGGACGAACGTTCCGGCGGCCGCGGCCTTGACGAGCCCGGCGGCGACTTCCTCCGGGGCGAGGGCGCCCTCCAGCAGGAACTTCTCGGTCAACGCGTCGTCGCTCTCCGCCGCGCGCTCCATGATCTGCAGCTTCGCCTCCTCGGCCGCGTCCTGGAAGGCGGCGGGGACGTTGCCGGCGAAGACCGAGACAACGGCCGTCTTGTCGTCCGACGGGAAGGCCACGGGGATGCAGCCCGCGCCGAAGGCGGTCCGGAGCGCCGTGAGCGTCTTGGCGAAGTCGGTGTTGTCCTTGTCGAGGCCGGTGACGGCGACGACGCGGGAGACGACGCCGGTCTGCTTGAAGCACTTCCAGGCGCGGCGCGTACCCACCTGGACGCCGCCGGAGGCGTCGACCACGAGCAGACCCGAGTCCGCCGCGCGGCAGGCCGAGCGGAGCTGCCCGTAGAAGTCCATGAACCCCGGCGTGTCGGTGAAGAACAGGTTGTAGGCCGCGCCGCCCGGCGCCGTGTACTTGGCGTTGAAGGTCGCCGAGAAAATGGAGATCTTGCGCGACTTCTCCTCTTCCGTGAAGTCGGAGATGCTGCTGCCGTTGGTTGTGGAGCCCAAGCGGTCGTTGAGGCCCAGCTTGAAGGCCAGAGCGTCGGTCAACGCGGTCTTTCCGGAGCCGCTGTGGCCTGCGAGAACGAAATTGCGGACGTTATCTACGGGTATGTCGTGCATCAGTCGGAATCCAATTCTGCAACGGATCGTTGCTCTGAGCTAGAAGACAAAAGGGCCTGCGCCGCCTAGGTGGCAAAGCCTCATCCAAACAATGCCGCTAGTATGCCACAAAGGGCGGACGCCTTCAACTGCATTCGCACGAGACGCGGGTAATCGGTCAATCGCCGGGGTGTCGGCATCCTGGCGCGATGTCGACCGGAAGATCTCCGCGATTTCGACACGATTGCCGGAACCACGCGAGTGCCTCGCTCTGAGCGGGGCGCCAGCGCCCCGCGAATCAAGCCGCCGAGGTCGAGCCCCCTGGGAACGCGGGGCTCTGCACCCGCCGCGTCGAAAAATGCGAGTGCGGAGCCTCGCGATCCCAGCGTTCCGCACACCGCCGTGCAGTGTGGCCGACCGGGTCTTGTCCCCGAAACCCTCGCACGAACCTGCCATCCCCCGGCGACTGACCGAATCACGATCCGCATGCCCATGTATCCTTGCCCCGACCGCCCCTCTGTGTCATAATGGGAGTGTTTCATGGCGGAGCGCCTCGCGAGAGACCTTGCCACGCAGATCCGAAACGATCTAGGCATTCTGCCTACCAGATCCCTTCCAATCATGAGCGGTAGAAATCAGGCCTCCGTCAATGCGGGCCATGACAGGCCCGAACAATCTCCCATCCGCATCCTCGTCTGCGCCGGCGAAACCAGCGGCGACATGTACGGCGCCGCGATCCTGCGCGAGCTGCGCGCCATCGCGCAGCGCCCGCTCGACTGCTACGGCATCGGCGGCGATCAGATGAAGGCCGAGGGCGTCGAACTCTTCGCCCACGCCTCCGTCACCGGCGTGATGGGCTTCTGGGAGGTGCTCAAGCGCTACCGCTTCTTCTCGCGCCTGCTCAAGACCATCACCGGCCTGCTCGACACGCGCCGCCCGGACATCCTGCTCACGATCGACTACCCGGGCTTCAACCTGCGCATCGCCGCGCAGGCGCGCCGCCGCGGCATCCGCACCGTCCACTACGTCTGTCCGCAGGTCTGGGCCTGGCACCGGGAGCGCATCCCGAAGATCGCCCGGATCGTCGATCGTCTCATCGCCCTGTTCCCGTTCGAACCGGCGCTGTTCGACGGCACCGGCCTGAACATCACGTTCGAAGGCCATCCGCTCGCCGACCAGGTCGCGGCGACGCTGGCCGAGCCGCCGCCGATCCTGCCCTGGGGCGCCGGGCGCCGGATCGCGCTCTTTCCGGGCAGCCGTCCCGCCGAGGTCGCCCGGCTCCTGCCCGTCGAGATCGCCGCCGCCCGCCTCCTCGAGGCGGCGGTCGGCCCCTGCTCCTTCATCATCCCCGCGCCGACGCCCACGACACGCCGCGCGGTGGAGGCGATTCTCGCCCGCCTCCCCGACAAGCCGGCGTCGCTCGCCGTCTCGGACGGCCTGTCGCGCCAGATCCTGCGCCAGGCCGAGGCCGCCGTCATCAAGTCGGGCACGTCGACGCTCGAGGCCTCGCTCCTCCTCTGCCCGTGCGTCGTCGTCTACAAGGTCAGCCCGCTCACCTACGCGATCGCCCGACGCCTCCTCACGGGACTCAGCCACGTGGGGCTCGTGAACATCCTCGCCAAACGCACCGTCTGCCGGGAACTCATCCAGGGCGAGATGACGCCGACGTCGGTCGCGGAGGAGATGGCGCGCATTCTCTCCGACGCCGACTATCGCGCCGCGATGCTCGAGGGCATGCGCGAGGTCAACGCGCTGATCGGTCCGCCGGGCGCGACCGCGCGCGCCGCGGCGGAAATCCTGAAGGAGATTCCTTGCGCGTCAAAGTGACGTGCAAGAGGATTCAGGGTTCGGGGTTCAGGCAGACAAGGGCGAAGCCGTCTCGGCGAGCCGCATTCGACCGTGCCGACGGCGCGCCCGCCTCGGCAGTACCGATGCGGCTACGACGCGTCGCCCGATCGAATGGCAAGCCATTCGGTGCTACGCGCACATGGCTGAAAAGGACGGCAACGTCTTGCCGTTGACGGGCAACCCGTCGGAGCCGGGGTGGTACTCCATCGTGACCGCGCCAACCGTAATATCGAACAAATTTTCAATATTACGG
>JAAZAI010000248.1 GCA_012514445.1 Lentisphaerota bacterium | reverse complement strand
TACATTTCCACCATGAAAGCGCTCATTCAGACCGGTTCTAGCCTGTCTGCGTGCGGACACGCACAGGCAGGCGGGCGGGTGTCCGTGCCCCTGAAAAGCGATTTCTTATCAATTCGGACACGACCTTCCAAGCGGCTTGCTGTATGGCCTTGCCGAGGGCCCGTTCAGTTGGCCGTTCGCCGCACGGTGATTTCACCGCTGACCGGAGAGGCCGCGAAGCGGAGCACGCCGTCGGATAGCTGCGCGACGAGCGTGTCCTTGCCCTGGGTGACCGAGAAAGCCTTCCATTGCGCGGGGACGCGCACATAGAGCGTCAGCGGCAAGTCATAGAGCTCAGGATCGGTGGAGCAGGCGAGCTGGAGCTTGATCGCGTTGTTCGTTTTGGCGACGATCTTTAGCTCGGCGCCCGTTCGCTCGACGAGATACTTGTGGTAGGAGACGGCATCGGTCACCCAGACGACGTCCTTGCAGGCCGAGAGCTTGTCGAGCAGGGCGATGTAGATGTCCATCGGCGTCGTCAGCCAGTCGCCGCCGACGCCGTGAAAATCGTGGTGCCCCATCTCGCCCTTCGCGATGGCGTTGTCGACGAGCTTCAGCACGTCCTCCTTCGTCTTGGCATGGAACGGATAGCCGAAGAACGAGGGGCGCTGAACGAGGTTGTACTTCTTGAGCAGTTGATTCTTCTCCTCGTCCGTTATCGTCCAAGGGACGCCCCCGGGTTGTCCGAACGAGACGAGGCGAGGCTGTTTGCGGTCGGGGAAGCACTTGTTGATGACGTCGTTGCAGAGCGCCAGCTCTTCATCGAGAACGTCCACGCTCGGAGCGCCCTTGTGCTTGAAAGTGTGGTTGCCGTACTCCATGCCGGTTTTGGGGATGTCGTTCTCCCAGGCGCTCTTACGGTTTTGAAACGGACCGTTGCCGGGGTTGATGTAGAACGTGCCCACCAGACCGCGCTTCACCAACTCGGGGATGGCATTGTCCACGTGGCTGACGCAACTGTCGTCGAACGCCAGCATGAAGACGGCTTGCTTGCCGTCCTTCCATTTCAGGATGCCGGCGTCGGCATCCGCGGCGGTCTTGGCTTCGGTCATGTTATCATCTCCGGCGGGCGCGGTGTTGGCAGACATGAGCAACGCCGAACCGAGGCAGAGTGCCGCGACGCGGACGTTCGGGAGAGGTTTGTTCATCGGATGGATTCCTTTTACAGCGCCGGAGCGGGCTGCAGCGGCGTGTCGATCGCCACGAGGGCGATGCCGGCGCGGTCGGCGGCCTGGACGACGGCGGGCAGATCGAGGACGAGGGTGCGGCGCGCCTGGACGCCCAGCGCCGTGATGCCGACGCGGCGCATCAGCGCGATCGTCTTCGTGCCGACGACGGGGATGTCGAAGCGCATGTCGTGCCCCTCCTTGGCGACCTTGGCGGCGACGGCGCCGCGCGCGAGGCGTCCGCCGCGGCGGAGCGTGGCGTTCGTGCCGTCGAAGCCCTCGACGGCGAGCACGACGCCGTCCTTGACCACGACGGACTGGCCGATGTCGAGGTTGCAGACGCCCATGGCGATCGTGTGCGCGTAGGCGAGATCCGCCGCCTCGCGCGCGTCGGGGGCGCGGGCGGAGAGGGTTCCCGGGGCGGGGATGTGGCGGCCCATGAAGAGGGAGGAGGGCAGGACCTCGACGCCGCGGGATTCGATGTCCTCGACGAGACGCCGGAAGAGCGTGTGGGCGTTGCGGAGCTTGAGCGCGGCGATTTCTTCGAGCATGCCGCGGTCCATGCGGGCGCGGAAGAGCGCGAGCGGGTTGATCTGCCCGGCGAGGACGGCGCGGGCGCAGCCGGAGGCTCGGATGGACTCCCGGAGGAGGGCGAGATCGCCGAAGGGGATGCGGCGGCAGTCGTCCGCGGCGCGGCACGTCGCGCGGTCCGTCGAACCCTTGAAGGCGAGGACCGAGATCCGCTTCACGCCGTTCGCGCGCGCCCCCTCGAGCACGAGACGCGGAAAGACGCCCCAACCCGCGATCACGAGCAGGCTCTCCGGCGCGGCGGCGAGAGGGAGCGGCGCGTTCATTGACCCTTTCCCAAGGCGATGTAGTAGAGGATCACGCCGTAGTGCGCGAGCGTCCCGCCCAGGACGAACAGGTGCCAGATCGCGTGCATGTACTTGATGTGCTTCATCGCGTAGAAGACGACGCCCAGCGAGTAGAGCAGTCCCCCGGCCGCGATCCAAGCCACCGCCACGGTTCCCATCGCCTTCCAGAGCGGATAGACGGCGATGAGCACGATCCAGCCCATCAGCAGGTACGTGGCGGTGGAGAAGCGCGGGTAGCGCGAGACGTAGAGGATCTGGAAGACGATGCCGAAGAGGGCGATGGCCCACACGACGCCGAAGATGCTCCACGCCCAGGCGGGGCTGTAGTGGCGGATCGCCGCCAGACAGAAGGGGGTGTAGCTGCCCGCGATGAGCAGGTAGATCGACGCGTGGTCGAAGACGTTGAGAATCGCCTTGTGACGTGGCGACGGGATCGCATGGTAGAGCGTCGAACACAGGTAGAGGATGAACATCGAGCTGCCGTAGATGCTCAGGCTCACGATGCTCCAGACGTCCTTGCGGACGGAGGCGAAAGCGACCGCCACGCAGAGGCAGGCGATCGAAAGCAGCGCCCCGACGCCGTGGGTGACGGCATTGGCGACCTCTTCGTCGATCGTCTGGTCGCGATCGGAGGGGCTGCCGCACGGCGCCGGTTTGCATGGATCGAGAGAGGTGTTCATAGGAAGATTCACTTGAGGAAGGCGACGATGTAGACGTAGGCCACGGGCGCGGCGAAGAGCAGGCTGTCGAGAATGTCGAGGATGCCGCCCATGCCGGGGAAGCGGCCGCTCGAATCCTTGATGTCCACCGAGCGTTTGATGAGCGACTCGGCCAGATCGCCGAGGACGCCCGCGGTGACGAGGATGAAAGGCAGGACGAGGGCGTGGACGAGGGGATAGTGGATTTCGCCCAGCATGCCGCCGTCGAACACGCGGGCGAGGTGCCAGAAGAGGAGGCTGGTGCCCAGACCGAAGAGATAACCGCCCCAGAAGCCCTCGACGGACTTCTTCGGCGAGATCTCCGGAATCAGGCGCCGGCGGCCGAAGCGCATGCCGACGAAGTAGGCGCCGATGTCGCCCGCCTTGACGATCGCGATGAACAGCAGCAGCCCCAGGCGCCCGGTGTAGTTCGTCTCGCCGGGCACGGTCTTCCATTCAAAGGCGATGCGGACCATGAAGCCCAGCAGCACCGCGACGTACCAGAACCCCGCGTAGCTCAGCGCGAACGTCTCCATCGCCCGGTCCGCCTGACGCCGGAACACCCCGCGCACGAGCAGAATGGCGGGCGTCGCGCAGAGGACCACGGCGGACATGTCCAGCTGCCCCAAGGCTCGCACGATGGGATAGCGGCTGTAGAAGACGGGCGACTCCGCGGCGGAGAGCAGCAGATACGTCACGCCGCAAAGCGTGGTCGGGATCAGCTCGTAGCGGTGCCCTTTGCGCCGGACCATGTCGCAGAACTCGAGCTGCGCGATCGCGAAGACCGCGAACAGCAGGATGAGGTGCGCCCATGCCGGCAGGAAGAAGAGGACCGCCGCCGCGACGAAGGCGAAGGAGAATCCGGTGACGAGTCGCGCCTTCAGCATGGCTTACTTCCGATCTGCTTCTTGGATTTGGCCGGTTCGACGCCGCCGAACCGGCGTGTTCGCCGCCCGTATTCCTCGACCGCGGCCTCGAAGTCCGCCTCGGAAAAATCCGGCCAGAGCACGGGCGAGAAGATGAATTCGCTGTAGGCGCATTGCCAGAGCAGGAAATTGCTCAGCCGCTGCTCGCCGGAGGGACGGATCAACAGATCAGGATCGGGCAGGCCCGCAGTGAATAGCGCCTGGCTGAGCTGCCGCTCGTCGATCTGCTCGGCGCGGAGCTCGCCCGCCGCCACCGCCTGGGCCAGCTGCTGGGCCGCCAGCACGATCTCGCGGCG
>JAAZAI010000247.1 GCA_012514445.1 Lentisphaerota bacterium | reverse complement strand
GTCGACGGGGACGTGGACGGGCTCGGCGGGCGCGTCGGGATTGGCCATGCGTTCGACGAGCTTCTCCATCGCGATGCGACCGATGTCGTCGAAGTTCTGCCGGATGGTGGAGAGGGGCGGATTGAGCCACTGGGCGAGGGGGTCGTCGTCGAAGCCCACGACGCTGACGTCCCTGGGGATTTCAAGCCCGAGGCCGAGGAGCGTCCGGTAGGCGGCGCGGGCGACGGAATCGCAACTGCAGAGCACGGCGGTCGGCGCGGCGGACGATGCCATCAGTTCGCGGACCGTCTCCTTGACACGCGGCTCCCAGTCGCCGAATTGATCGAGGACCTGCAGGTCGATGGCCGCGGCGAGGGCCACGCCCCGGTCCGCGAGCGCCTCCTTGACGCCCTTGAGGCGGTCGGCGGTGGTGGAGGCCGCGAGGTCTCCGACGAAGGCGATGCGCCGGTGGCCGGCCTCGAGGACGGCGGATGCGGCGAGCGCGCCCCCGCCGAAATTGTCGGAGCAGACGGAGGGAGCGTCGATTTCGTGGAGGTGCTGGTCGACGACGACGAAGGGGAAGTTGGCGGCGACGAGGTGGCTGAGCGCGCCGTGGAATTCGCGGCAGTGCAGCGACATGATCACGGCGCCGCGGACGCCGTTGTAGGGGAGGCGGCGGATGGCCTCGAGGTCGGCCGCCATGTTGCCGTGGGCGTCGCAGAGGATCAGCTCGACGCCCTTGTCGTCGGCGACTTTCTTCGCGGCGCGCGCCATGTTGACGGCGGGGGTCCAGCAGAGGTTGCCGGCGAGGACCTTGACGGAGCGCGTCTGGTGTTCGGGATTCCGGACGAAGATGCCGCGGCCGGGCAGCCGCTCGAGAATGCCCTCGTCGATGAGCGTCTGCACCGCGCGACGCACGGTCATGCGCGCGAGACTGTGGTTCTTCGACAGCTCGACCTCCGTCCCCATGAACGACCCTGGGGCGATGTTCCGAGCGGCGATGGCCTTGCGGAGCTTGTCGGCCAGCGTCAGGTAGGGAGGTTTCGCGTCAGCGGTGTTCTTTTCCTTTGCCATGCCAACAAGCTAGCACAGGGCGGGAGGTGTCGTCAACAGAAAAATAGACATGTCTAATACAGGTATTGGGGTTTCCCCAAAAAGATAGCAATTGCGGTTGGACGGGGAGTCGTGCTACAGTGAATTCATGACTCAGCATGCTGAATTCACCTTGTGCGACGGGACCTTGGCGTCGTGCTCCATCTCCGACGGCGGCGTGCCGGAGACGGGCGCGGTCTGCCTCGTCGAGATCGACGGTCTGCGCGAATTCGGCCGTTTCATCCGCGTCTGCGCCGAGCATGCTCCCTGCCACGGCTATGCGCTGGGGAATTTCCTGCAGGCCGCTGGAAGCGGCGATCTGGACAAGCTCGCGGGCAACGAGCAGGCCGTCCAACGAGCCCGGAGCGTGATTTTGAAGTGGGCGGAGGAGAACGGGCGGCTGATCCAGTCCATCCGGCTTCGATTTTCGGTCCGCCGGGAGCGGCTGACCGTGTTGCTGCACGTCGGGGAGTTCTTCAACACCTCCGCTTTGTGCGAACAGCTCGAAAAGCGTTTTCAGACGAAGGTGGCGATGCGCTCGGTGTCGCCGCGCGAGATGTCGGGCGCCATCGGCGGCCTGGGCGTCTGCGGTCGCGTGCTCTGCTGCTGCAACGGCGTCTGCATGCGCACCTCCGTCGACATCAAGCTCGCCAAGCAGCATGGCATGCCCATGCACGATGCGGCGGCCTCCGGTCTCTGCGGACGTCTCAAATGCTGCATCGGCTACGAGTCCGGGGCCCTGGCCGACGAGCCGCCCCGGCGACGTTCGGAAAGACAAGGAGTTTCATCATGACGATTCAGGGAAGGACGATTTTCGCCTTGGCGCTGGCGACGTTGGCGTCCGGAGGCTGCCTCATGGCTCCGGGCACCAAGAAGTCCCCCGCCAAGGAGGTGGACGCGAAGCAGATGCTGACGCCGTTGCAGACGGAGTTCGGCTACGTGACCCCGCGGGATCTCAAGCAGGATGGCGCCTTGAAGCTCGCCATGATCGACGTGGATTTCACGAAGCCGAACCTGGTCTACGACTTCAGCGTCGTCGTTTTCGAGCCCGACGGCTCCGACGCCCTGCTGGCGAAGGCGGCCGGGCAGCCGACGCGCCTGAACACGCTGGCCGAGCTCCGCGATCATCTGCTGCCCTTTGTGCCGGACGCCCGGATCGGCCTCGTCATGATGCTCGACGGCGAACCGCTCGGGATCGGCGGCAAGACGCCGAGGCCCGAGCAGAACGCCTTCTTCAGGGAGTTCGCCGCGATGATGGATGCCGCGGGAATCGCCTACACCTACATCGTGCCGGGCAAGATCGCCATCATCCGCTGACGTCCGGGTGGCGGGTCAGGGGCGAAGATGGAATTAGTCAACAGGTTAAACAAATCTGCAGATTGCATTGTTCGACACGGTGGCCGTATAGTCGTGGCTGTCCCATCATGCACCAACTCTTGACACCCATCACTCCGATTTTTCCAAGGCTCATTGTCGAGCCCGCCGCTTCCGCGCCTGCCTTCAAGGCCATGCCGGACAGAACCGGCGGGTCGCCGCTCTGGGTCTGGGCCCCCGTGGCGCCTGATGGGACGCGCCGGCGCGTGGATCGCGTCTGCTTCCGGAGATGCTTTGATCTGCACGGCGTTCCCGCTGAAGCCGAGCTGCACCTGTCCGCCAGGCTCCACTATCACTTGAAAGTGAACGGCGTTATGATTGGCGTGGGGCCCGCGCGCAGCTATCCGGAGTTCCGCGAGATCGACGCCTACGACCTTCGCCCGCTTCTCCGGGCCGGCGCAAACCTCCTCGAGGTCGAGGTCCTGCACTGGAATCTGGCGACATTCCACGGAGTCCACGAGCCGCCGGGCTTCGCCGCGCAAGGCCGGGTTGTGGAGCGGGGCGGTCGCGAATTCGCGCTGGACACGCCGGGCGCGTGGCGCTGCCTCCGCCGGGAGGGCGTCTTCCAGGACGCTCCCCGCCTGAGCTTTGCGCAGGGCCCTGTGGAGATTGTGGATCTGCGTGCGCAGAATGTCGCCGAGAGAGGCGAATGGCAGCCGCCGGTCTTCGCCGAATCCGGTGGCACCGCGTCGCTGCGCCCCCGCATTCTTCCTCCGCTCCTTCAGCGTCGTCTGTGCGCGAAAGCCGTCGCGTCGGCAGCGGTGTCCGAGGGTGAAAGACTCATCGGCGCCTGCCTGGCCTGCGATGGCGATGCCTCCGTCGGTTCGAAAGGCAAAGACGTGCGCCATGCCGTGACGACCACCTGGATCCATTCTCCCGCCGATCAGACCGTCGCTGCCGGCGTCTGGTGGGGGGAGCATGCGCTCAACGGCGAGTCGCTCGCCGTTCAGCCCGCGTCCGAGCTTCCTCTGCGATCGACCACGAAACTCCCCTTGCGGCGTGGCTGGAACCGCCTGGTCGTCGCTCAGCGCCTCGCCTTCGGCTATGCGGAATTCTGTCTGGCGGTGCCGTGCGGTGCGGGCCTGCGCGTCCACCCGGAACGCGATCTGGAGGGCCCGCAGGGCGTTCGGCTTTCCGGTCCGCTTCGCGAGGCCGAGTGGGAGGCGCTTCAGCCCTGGTTCGTGGATCCTGCGGGGGGCGCGTCGCCCGAACGCGCCTGGCGTTTCGTTGCCGTGGAGGACGACAGGCCCGTCTCACCCTTGCGCAACGTCGCCTGGAGCCGCACCGCCTGCCCGCCGGCGCCCGCGACGCTGCCCCTGACGCTTCCGGCCGGGCAGAAGACTCTGGTCACCCTGGACATGGGACAGATCGTACTCGGCCGCTTCGACTTCGACGTGGAGGCTCCGGCCGGAACCGTGCTGGACGTGACGCATGCCGAAGAGCGCCTCGGCGACCGCGCGCATGTCGCAAAGGCCCTGGTCATGTACAGCGCCGACCGCTGGACTCTGCCCGGTGGACGGTGCACCGTGGAATCCTTCATGCCGCGGGGCTTCCGCTACCTCGATCTCGTCTTCAGCGGCCATGACGCTCCGGTGACCCTGCACGCCGCGGGGGTGATCGAGCAGCGCTATCCCCATGTCTTCACCGGCGCCTTCGCCTGCTCGGACGAGGGCTTGAACCAGCTTTGGGACTACGGTTGCCGCACCCTGGAGCTTTGCAGCGAGGACGTGTTCACGGACTGCCCCTGGCGCGAGCGGACGCTGTATGGCGGCGACCTCCTTCCCGAGATGGCCTCCATGATCGTGCTGACACGGGATCTGCGGATCGTGCGGCAGAGTCTCGACGTCCTCCTGCAGTCCTTCGATGCCGACCGAGGCTGGATGCAGTCGCGAGCGCCGATCCCGCGGGAGCGGCCGTCGCTCTCCGACTACCCGCTGCTGACGATGGTGGCGACGGCTTGGTATGTGCGTCTGTCGGGCGACACGGCCTTTGCGGAGCGCGCCTGGCCGGTGTTCGCGCGGATGGCCGCCACAGTCGCCCGCTGGCGTCGGCCGGACGGCGTCTACGCCCCGCCCGAGCCCGCCTTCATCGACCATGGCCGGCGTCTGGTCGCCGGGCCCACCTGCGCGTTCAACGCGGCCCTGACGGGGGCCTTTGCCGCCGGCGCCCAGATCGCCAGGGAGCTCGGGCGACTGCCCGAGGCGGATGTCTTGGAGAATCTCGCCGCCGAACTGGACGCTCGCGTCGTGGCCGTCTTCTTCGATCGGTCTTCCGGTTCCTTCCGTGATCTACCGCTCGACGAGGGGGGCGGGGAGACCGAGGGGATGCCCGCCAACAGCTGGCCCCTGCTTTTCTGCCGTTCCGCCCGTGCGGAGTCGCCCGCCGTGCAGAAGGCCCTGGCGACGACGCTCGACGCCTTTTCGTCGGATCGCGAGTCGGACAGCGTCTCGCCATACCAGATGTTCTACCTGCTCTCCGCCCTGAGGGACGCCGGCGCAGCCGAATTGGCCGAGCGCGCCATCCGACGCGTCTACGCCCAGATGCTGGCACATCCCACCGGAACGCTGTGGGAGCAATCGCATGCCGGCAAGTCGCTGACCCATGCCTGGAGCAGCGGCTGCAACCACTACCTCGCGACCGCCGTGTTGGGCGTGCGGATGGGCTTCAGCGCCCCGGATCAGATCCGCCGCGTCCTTGTCGCGCCCGCCGCCGCGTCGATCTCCTGGGCCAAAGGTCGCGTGCCGCATCCCCTTGGCGACGTCGCCGTCGCGTGGGAACGCCGCGAGGACGGCCTGCACCTCGTCGTCTCCGCGCCGGAGGGCGTGCCGGTCGACGTGGCGCCCGCCGGGCCGTTCGCATCGCTTCCCTGCCACGTCGATCTCAGGACGACGCCCGTCGAAGTGTAGTCGTGTTCCACCCAGGATGCCTTATGAAATCGAAATCACCCGTCTGGCCTGTTGTTCAACGCGATCACAAACCCTGGACCCGCTGGTGGTGGCACGGCTCGGCCGTGGACGAGAGGAACCTCAAGCGCGAATTGCGCGCCCTGCGCGATGCCGGATTCGGCGGAGTTGAGATCACGCCGATCTACGGCGTCGCGGGTGCCGAGACGCGCGATGTGGCGTTTCTTTCCGACCGCTGGCTGGAACTGATGCTGTACGCCTGCTGTGAAGCCAAGCGGCTGGGCCTGGGCGTGGACGTGATTCCCGGCACCGGATGGCGACTGGGGGGCGCGGACGTCCCGATGCGGGAGCGATCCGTCAAGTTGACTCTGGACCGGAAGGAGGCGCCGGACGGCGCGCGCTACTTGGCGAAGGCGGCCTGGAGCCGGGAGCCGATCAAGCGCCCGGCCCCCGGCGGCGAAGGCTACAGCATCGACATGTTCGACCGCCTCGCCGTCGCACATCATCTGGAGCGGTTCAACCGCCGGTTTTTCGACAGGGTTCCAGCCGATCTGGTGCGTGCGCAGTTCCACGACTCCTGGGAGTATGCGACCGATTGGTCGCATCGCCTGCTGGATGAGTTCGCGAAGCGCCGCGGCTACGATCTCCGGGACTTTCTGGAGGCGTTCGATCCCGTGAACGGGACGCTGCCCAAAGACACGGTCGGCCGCGTGCTGCACGACTTCCGCCTCACGATCGAGGAGATGCTGCTGGACAACTTCTCCGGAACGTGGTCGTCGCTCTGTCACAAGCGCGGTCTCCGGTTCCGGAATCAGGCGCACGGTTCGCCCGGCAACCTTCTGGACATCTACGCGCAGGCCGACATTCCCGAAACGGAGATCTTCTGTGACGGAATCGACCCGCTCGTCCAGAAATTCGCATCGTCGGCCGGCCACGTGGCAGGGCGAAAGCTCATCTCGGCCGAGAGTTACACGTGGCTCTCCGACCACTGGCGCAGCGATCTCGGCAAGGTCAAGCGCTACACGGACTATCTGTTTCTCTGCGGCATCAACCACATCGTCTGCCACGGCACGGCCTATTCACCTGCGGATGCCGCCTGGCCGGGATGGCTCTTCTACGCATCCACGCAAATCAACTCCCGCAATCCGCTCTGGCGCGACTGGCCTGTGGTGAACGCCTACATCGCCCGCTGCCAGTCCTTTCTGCAGGCGGGCGAACCGGACGAAAGCGTCCTGGTGTACTGGCCCTTGTCCGATCTGAGCATGAAGCCCGAGGGGCGGCTCCGCCACTTCTGCATCAGCGGTGCCTCCTGGGGCTACGGCGAACCCCTGCACGAGACCGCCCAAGTTCTCTGGGACCGCGGCGTGCCGTTCGACTACGTGTCGGACCGGCAACTTCAGCAGGCCGCTGCGGAAGGCAACCGGGTCCGGCTTCCCGGCGGCACTTATCGGGCGGTGGTGCTGCCGCCGCTGCGCTACATTCCCGCTGAGACGGTGCTTTCGCTTCGGAAGCTCGCCGAGGCGGGCGTCCCGATCGTCGGAGGCGGAGACCCCGGCGATTGGGACGTCCCTGGATTGCAGCGGCTGGCCCCGAGGCGCAGATCCCTCCGTCGCGATGTCGCGGCGTTGCGGCGGCAACCCGCCTTCACCGCGTCCGCGACGCCTGGAACTGCGTTGGATGCCGAGGCATGCGGAGGCGAGTCTTTTCAGGCGGGAACGGGGCTGCGTTGCGTGCGCCGCAGGCTTGAGGATGGCTCCACGTTGTACTTCGTCGTCAACCGTGGAGACGTCGCCTTCGACGGCTGGGTCAATCCAGCCGCTCCCGGTACGCAGGCCATCCTTCGCGACCCCTGGACCGCCGATGCGGGCTGCGCCCCCATCACACGGCGTGGTCTCCGCCTCCAGCTTGAACCGCAACAGTCGATTTTGGTGGAACTGCCCATTGGCAAACCCGCTTTCCCGCGATGGCGGTACGACAGACTGCAGATTTCCAGGCGCCAGCCGGTGGCGGGCCCCTGGACGATCTCGTTCGTCGCGGGCGGTCCGCGCCGTCCCAAGCCGATTCAGCGGAAGACGCTCGCCTCCATCACCGAGTTCGGCATCCCCGAACTGCGGCGATTTGGCGGGACGGTGCGCTACGAGACGCGCTTCGGCCTGCCGTCGTCCGACGCGGCGACGTGCTGGTGGCTTGATCTCGGCGAGGTGCGGCACAGCGCACGCGTGTTCCTCAACGGGATCGAGGTGGGCGTGCTCGTCCAGGCGCCATTTCGCATCGCGCTGCCGACATGCGCGCTGAAGCGCAAGGTCAATCAGTTGGCCGTGGAGGTCACGACGCTGGCCGCGAACCGCATCCGCGACTTGGATCGACGCGGTGTGTCTTGGAAGATCTTTCGCGACATCAACTTCGTCAATGACCGCTACAAGCCGTTCGATGCGTCTGGCTGGGACCTGATGGACGGCGGTCTCCTTGGCCCCGTGACGCTCGTCCCTTCGCGCTAGTCAACAATGCAGGAATTCCAAACGTAGGCTCTGGCCCGGGTCCCCCTCGATTGACGTCCCGCCGGCGTGTTTCACGTTGACCGCCGCGGCGATGTCTCGGAGCGTGGCCGGTTGCATGGGAATTGTCGGACCGTGTGTCATGCTTGCGACTCCAGCGGCAGCGGGAGGCTCGGCGAGACAAGACGGGACGACGTCAGGCGGCCTAGCCGATGCCGAGCGCGTCGAGCCCGTCTTCGTCGAGTCCGAGATAATGGCCGATTTCGTGCAGGAGCGTCGTGCGAACTTCTTCGCGGAAGCGGCGCGGATTGTCGTCCGCCTCCCGCCGGAGATTCTCGATGAAGAGCCGCACGGACGGCGCCAGAGGATCCTGCTCCTCGAGTTCCTCGCCGTACGTCCAGCCGGTGAAGAGCCCGAGCAGGTCGTCGTCCTCGTCTTCGGGCGCCGGGCGGTTTTCGAGCGTGATCAGGATGTTGCCGAGCTTGGCGCGGATGTCGGCGGGGAGGCCCGCCAGGACGTCGGCGGACTCCGCCTCCGCCCAGTCGAACCAGGTTGAATGCGACTTCTTCATAATCCTAATCGTAATTACCTTGAAAAGACTTGACGGCAGGGGCTGACTGGGAATACATTCTGGGATCAGAAGAGGAAAAGTGCGTTGAAGAGGGTTTTCTTATAGCCTCGATGTAGCCATCCGGCCATTTGGGGTCGGGGTCCAGCGGCGCAGGGGTCTGGGGTTGAAGTTGACGCCTATCCTGTCTCCATGAGTACTTCGTCGTATTCGTCAATATTAGAACTTCCGGTTTTTGCAGTCAAGCCACTTACGGTATTTTTTTGACGCATGTTACGGTTCGGCGGGTGCCTTGCCCAAAATATGCGTGACGCAGAATATGTTGGGATTGAAATGATGAAATGAAGAAGCCGCTTTGCGTCCTTACCTTCGGAGTTCCGGCAGTCGCCGCGTATGCCGGATTGTACGACGCAGGGAATGAGCCGCCGCCGTCCCCCCAAAACACTTACATCCTGGGAACCATCGCTGTCGTTCTCTCGATCCTGATCGGCACTGCGGCAGTGTTGATTGTTCGAGGGATACAGAAAAGGGGAAGAAGACGATCCCAACAAAACATCGGAGGCTAGCGTCGCTACCGCGCCGCCGCCTCACCGCTGACGTTGGGCCGAAGATGGCGTGGGCGGCCTCGAACGGTTGCGTGAGAGTAAGAGGAGGTATCTGCAATTCGTCGGAGAGCAGGGAGAAGCGGTCGCGGAATTCGCAACGTTCAAGATGAACCTGCTTGAATCTCGTTCCCGTGGGTTGTAAGCGGTAAGTTTCGACCCGAATCGACTGGAATCGACCGGATTCGAAGGGAATCGGAGATGCTTTCCGTCGATAGAAAACAAGGGGCCATAGAAAACAAGGGGCCAGGCCCGCGATTTTCCGCGACCCGACGAAGGCCATTCAAACCCCATAGCGGCGGCAATCCGTCCCGGCGTCCCGGCGCGGTCGTGGCGCGCCGAAGCGCCTGGCGCGAAGGCGGCTTGTGGCGCGCCGAAGCGCATCGCGCGAAGGCGGCTCCGTTCAACATCGTTTTATCCCTTGCGCCGCGGTTGTCTTTGTGCCACACTTTCTCTCAACGGTTTTACGTGGTGTTTTTGCCGCGCAAGTGATAAAACGCTAATCGTTCGGCAAGGATGATGAAACGGACATTGATAGCACTGAACCTCATAGCGGCACTGCTGGTCATTCCGGCGATGTGGCTCGTCGCGGAGATGTACACCCTTCGCGTCTCTTCGGCATACACCGAACTGGATCGTGCACAGGTGATTGACCAGCAGAAACTGGCCCAGTCGTTTCCTGGCCTTGTCCCAAATGATCGTCGAAAGTTCGCTGTGTGGGCGGTGCGCGAGCGCCCGTTCCCCCAGTACCTGGGCATTCCATGCATGGTTGGATTCGTGCTGAACGCAGTCCTGATCGGGTTGTTCATGGAACGGAAGAAGAAGCCGAACCAAGCCTCGGATGCGACTTCGGACCCCGCGCCGGGCGCGGCTTCCTCAGCGCATCAAGGCTGACGTCACAAACGATATGAAACGACATCCTCTCAAGAAGTACGTCCTCTCCAGTGCGGTAGCGTACGTGGCCGGCAGCTATGCGTATGGCGTCGCATTCATGCTGTGCACGGGTACGGGATTCAGCCCAGCCCAGATTGCCCTACTTGCCGCATCCCCGATCTGGCTGCTTCTCCACGTTCCCCTCACGGTCGTCTGCACGCTCCGAGGTTGGCACGGAAGTTGGAACGCCGACAACACGGTCTCATCCATTTCTTTCGCTGGCGCAGCCTTGGTTGCCTGGTTTGTGATGAGAACGTTTCAGAACCGGAACAAGAACGAGCCGAACCAAGCGTCGGAGGTTACGGCTCGCAAGCTCGCCGAACCTCACCGCGGACGTACACCATGGAAAGTTCTGCCATAAACGGATTAGGGAAAGCGGGGTGACGAGCATGAGACTCAAAGAAATTTTGGCTAGAAAACAAGGGGCCAGGCCCGCGATTTTCCGCGACCCGACGAAGGCCATTGAAACCCCATAGCGGCGGCAATCCGTCCCGGCGTCCCGGCGCGGTCGTGGCGCGCCGAAGCGCCTGGCGCGAAGGCGGCTCCGTTCAACAACGTTTTATCCCTTGCGCCGCCGTTGTCTTTGTGCCAGACTTTCTCTCAACGGTTTAGCGTGGTGTTTCCGCCGC
>JAAZAI010000246.1 GCA_012514445.1 Lentisphaerota bacterium | reverse complement strand
GTGCTGTCGCACAGGTCGTTCGCATGGCCATATTGCGAATTGCTGGCGACCGAATACGTGAGCTTGCATCGCCCGGTTTCATGTCCTATAATCAGCCGTCGAAAATGGATAAACCGCCCCTCATCACCGAGACGAAGACGCTCAAGCTCGAGCTTCCGCCGGAAGGCCTGAAGCTGGAGCATGGGGGCGTTTTGCCGGAAGTCGAGATCGCCTACGAGACGTGCGGGCGGCTTTCGGAGGCGCGCGACAACGTCGTCTTCATCTGCCATGCGCTCACGGGCGACGCGCACGTGGCCGGGATGTACGCGGGCGAGGACAAGCCGACGGGCTGGTGGTCGAACATGGTCCGCCCCGGCGGCGGCATCGACACGGACCGGTATTTCGTGGTCTGCGCGAACATTCTCGGCGGGTGCAAGGGGACGACCGGCCCCGCCTCGACCAACCCCGCCACGGGGCGTCCCTACGGCTCGGCCTTCCCCGAGATCACCGTGGGCGACATCGTCGACGTGCACAAGCGCTTTCTGGAGCAGCTCGGCTTCCAGCGCATCTACGCCGTGCTGGGCGGCAGCTTCGGCGGCATGCAGGCGGCCGAGTTCGGCGTGCGCTTCCCCGGTTTCTCCGAGAAGTGCGTGCTCGTCGCCACCGGACCGAGCCTCACGACGCAGGCGCTGGCGTTCGACATCGTCGGGCGCGAGGCGATCCTCAACGACCCCAACTGGCGGGGCGGCGACTACTACGACGGCGAACGGCCCAACGCCGGCCTTGCGCAGGCGCGCAAGCTCGCCCACATCACGTACCTCTCCAACGAGATGATGAAGGAGAAGTTCGGGCGGCGCCTGCGCGCGCTTCCCAAGGACTCGCTCGAGCAGCTCACCAGCGCGTTCAAGGAGCAGTTCGAGGTCGAGTCCTACCTCGCGCACCAGGGGCGCAAGTTCACCGCCCGATTCGACGCCAACAGCTACATCCGCATCACGGAGGCGATGGACTACTACGACCTCGCCGCCGGCTTCAAGACGCTCACCGACTCGGTCGCGCGCTCCACCTCGCGCACGCTCATCGTCGCCCTCAGCGGCGACTGGCTCTTCCTGCCCCGGCAGTCCGAGGCCCTCGCCCGCGCCTTCCACGCGGCGAAGAAGGAAGTCTCCTACTTCTGCATCCCCGCCGAGGCCGGCCACGACGCCTTCCTCACCCACATCGACCAGCTCGTGGGCGTTCTGGGCGACTTCCTCACGATGAAGCCCGTCCCGCCGGACGCCCCGCTTCCCGAGGAGAAGCTCAAGGACTACGCCAAGCTCATCGACATGATGCCCCGCGACATCCGCTCCGTGCTCGACCTCGCGTGTTCCGACGGCTCGCTGCTCGCGCGCATCGCCGCGCGCCATCCCGGCGTGTCCTGCACTGGAATCGACATCAACTGCGGCGTGCTCTCCCGCGTCATGCGGGCGGGGCACGACGCCATCCTCGCCGACATCGACGAGGGGCTGAAGATCGTCCCGAACAACACCTTCGACTGCGCCGTGCTCAGCGAAAGCCTGCAGGTGATGAAGCATCCCGACAAGGTGCTCGACGAGCTGCTGCGCGTCGCCCCCGTCGGCCTCGTGAGCTTTCCGAACTTCGGCCTCTGGAAAGTCCGCCTGGGCCTGCTCTTCCGCGGCCGCATGCCCAAGACGAAGCGCCTGCCGCACACGTGGTACAACACGCCGAACATCCACCTGTGCACCGTGCGGGACTTCTTCGACCTCTGCCGGGAGAAGAACATCGAAACCGAGTCCGTGGCCTATCTCGCCACCCATGCCTTCAGCAAGCTGCTCATCGCGATCGGGCTGAAGAACTTCGGCGCTTCGCGCGTACTGGTCAAGATCCGCCGCAAGCCCGTTTAAATAAGGGAAATGGGTGGCTGATCGACTCAAGTCTATGTCGCCATCCCCTCCCTGCGCTCACAGTTCCGGAACTGTGAGCGCAGGGAGGGGATGGCGAAGAGGGATTGCGCAGGACGTGCGAGATCCGGGCAATGCATTGATAAAATAAAAAAACCGCGCCTTCCGTACGGAATCGCGGTCTCGTCGAGATCGAAGATGGTGCTCGGGGCGGGATTTGAACCCGCATAGTATTGCTACCGCTAGCCCCTCAAGCTAGTGCGTCTGCCAATTCCGCCACCCGAGCAGGGTGTTGAAACGCGTTGAACTGTATCATCTGCGCCCCTTCGGGTCAAGACGGATTTGAATACGATTTCGAACGCATCGCAATGGCACTCCCACGGGGAGTCGAACCCCGCTTTTAAGGATGAAAACCTCATGTCCTAACCGATAGACGATGGGAGTACAGGAAATCAGTTGAAAACGCCAGAAATTCTACCATATCCGCGTCCGGCCCGCAATGGAAATTTTTCCTTCATTGACGCCGCCCCGGCCGCTGTGCTATTGTTCCCGTTTCCGCCTGATCATCAGGCGGCTGGCAGACGGCAGCAAACCCACCGAGGATGCCGGGCCATGACTGGAGGTGACTGAAGCGTGATACAGATCCGAGTAAAAAAAGGCGAAGCGATCGAGAAGGCCATCAAGCGGCTGAAGAAGTCCATGGACAAGGAGGGCATCATCAAGCAGCTCCGCGCCGACCGCTACTTCGAGAAGCCCAGCGAGAAGAAGCGCAAGAAGTCGGCACGCGCCCGTTCACGCGCCCGCAGCCTCGCGCGCCGCGCCGCGCTCGCCGAAGCGCTTCCGCGCATCTGATCCGGTTCGCACGGTCAGGCCGCCTGCGTCCGCCCCAGCCCGGCTCCATGCCGGGCCACGGGCTCCGCAACGCGGCCTTTTCATTTTACCAGGCATGCGCATCGCCCTCTCCACCAACTGGAATTCGTTTCGCCATGAAACCGCCGACGACATGCTCGCGGAGATCGTCTCCCTGGGCTTCGACACGGTGGAGCTCGGCTATGGTCTGACGCACCGCCAGGCCGAGGGCGTCGCCAAATGGCGCGACGCGGGGCGCATTCGCGTCGGGAGCGTCCACGCCTTCTGCCCCTCGCCGATGCCGGGGGTGGCCAACCCCGAGATCTTCTCGATCTGCGACCCCGCCGACTTCCGCAAGGCGCGCCGCGGCATCGCCGCCGTCAAGGCCTCCGCCGATTTCGCGGCCTCCGTCGGCGCCCGCGCCATGATCCTCCACGCCGGGCGCGTGCCGATGCGGCGCGGCGTGCGCCGCCTCGCCGATCTCGCCGAACAGGGCCTGATCGGCACCCCGAAGTACCAGCGCCAGCTCGAACGCGTGCTCGACAAGCGCGGCCGGGCCCCAAAACGCCATCTGGACACGCTCTGCGAATCGCTCGCCGAGATCCTCCCCCATGTCGAACGGCTGGGGCTCGTCCTCGGCCTCGAAAACCTGCCCACCTGCGACGCCATGCCCAACGAGCCGGAGATGCAGATTCTCTTCGACAGCTTCCAGACGAAGGCCCTGGGCTACTGGCACGACGCCGGCCACGCGCAGATCCGCCAGCACTTCGGCTTCATCCACCATGCCGGCATCGTCGCCCGCTTCGCCGACCGTCTCGCCGGGCTCCACCTGCACGACGTCGCGTTCCCCGGCTCCGACCACCGCATGCCGCCCGCCGGGGGCACGGTCGATTTCTCCCTCTTCGCCCGATTCCTCGGCTCCGACATCCCTTTTGTGCTTGAACCCGCACGGGGTTCTGATGCATCATCTATCAGAACGGCCGTTGATTTCCTCTCCGGCCTCTGGAAACTCACCCCCGAGGCGTCGGCCGGACACGGCGATGCCGGAACCCCGCACGAGGACGAACCCACGACATGACGAAAAAGAAAGCGCTGATCACGGGCATCACCGGTCAGGACGGAGCCTACCTTTCCAAGCTGCTTCTCGACAAAGGCTACCAGGTCTACGGCCTGCTCGCGCGGCGCAGTTCGCCGACCATCTGGCGACTCGAATACCTCAAGGTCCTCGACAAGGTCACGCTGCTCGAAGGCGACCTCACCGACATCGCCTCGATCTCCCGCGCGCTCCTCGCCTCCGAGCCCGACGAAGTCTACAACCTCGGCGCTCAGAGCTTCGTCGCCACGAGCTGGGAGCAGCCCCTGCTCACCGCCGGAGCCACCGGCCTCGGCGCGCTCCACATCCTCGAGGCCCTCCGCCAGGTCCGCCCCCAAGCTCGCTTCTACCAGGCTTCGACGAGCGAGATGTTCGGCAAGATCCAGGAGCCGATGCAGTCCGAGAAGACGCCCTTCTACCCGCGCAGCCCCTACGGCGTCTCCAAGCTCTTCGCGCACTGGATGACGATCAACTATCGCGAGAGCTTCAACATCTTCGGCTGCTCCGGCATTCTCTTCAACCACGAGTCGCCGCTGCGCGGCATCGAGTTCGTCACCCGCAAGGTCACCGACGCCGTCGCCCGCATCAAGCTCGGCGCACAGGACAAGCTCGCGCTCGGGAACATCGACGCCAAGCGCGACTGGGGATTCTCCGGCGACTACGTCGAGGCCATGTGGCTGATGCTCCAGCAGGACGCCCCGGACGATTTCGTCGTCGCCACCGGCCGCACGACGACCGTGCGCGACATGTGCCGCATCGCCTTCGACCACGTCGGGCTCGACTACGAGAAGTACGTCGTCATCGATCCGAGGTTCTACCGCCCCGCCGAAGTCGAAGTGCTCCTCGGCAACCCCGCCAAGGCGAAGGCCAAGCTGGGCTGGGAGGCGCGAACCTCCCTCGAAGACCTCATGCGGATGATGGTCGACGCCGATCTCGCCCGCGTCAAGCGCGAACTTCGGCCCTAACCCCAACCCCATGCCCTCCCCGACGAAATCCTCCGCGCAGATCCCCACGCCCCGATGCGCCCGCGTGATGATCACGGGCGCGGCGGGCTTCGTCGGCGGCCATCTGGTGC
>JAAZAI010000245.1 GCA_012514445.1 Lentisphaerota bacterium | reverse complement strand
GCGCCGATGTTCGTCACCGTCGCGGGGATGTGGACGGAGACGAGTCCGCTGGCGCCGAGGAAGGCCTCGTCGGCGATCGCCGCGACCGCCATGCCGTTGAGCTGCTCGGGAATGGCGATGTCTCCGCCTTCGCCGACGTAGCCGGTGATGACGACCGTGCCGTCGCCGAGGGGAACGTAGACGAAGTCGTACACCAACGCGCCGATGGCCAGCACGTGCGAAGCCGCAGGGCCTGACGCGAGGCCCGCGATCAGAACGGGCTCGGCGGGCTCCGGCGTCAGGCGCGGCGTCGTGGAGCCGTCTCCGAGCTGGCCCTGGTCGTTGGCGCCCGTCGCGAGGAGCGTGCCGTCGAAGTCGAGGAGGAGCGAATGCGCCGCGCCGGCCGCGAACGCCGCGACATTGGTTCCGCCGACGACAGTGACGGGCGCCGGGCGCGGCGTCGCGGTGCCGTCGCCGAGCTGGCCGTCCGCGTTTGCGCCGGTGGCGCGAAGCGTGCCGTCGGCGTCGAGGAGGAGCGAATGCGTCCCACCGGCTGCGAAGGAGCGGATGCCCTGGGCGATGCAGACGGGCGTCGGACGCGGGGTGGTCGAGCCGTCGCCAAGTTGGCCTTGGTCGTTGCCGCCCATGTCCCAGATCGCGCCGTTGGACGTGAGGAAGAGCGAGTGCGCCGCGCCGGCCGCGACGGCCACGACATTGCTGCCGCCGAGAACGGCGACGGGCGTCGAGCGCGGCGTGGTGGTGCCGTCGCCGAGCTGGCCGCTGGCGTTGTCGCCCATGGCCCACAACGCACCGTCCGCGGTGACGAAGAGCGAGTGCGCGGCGCCTGCGGCGACGGCGACGACGTTGGTTCCGCCGGGAACGGCGACGGGCGTCGAGCGCGGCGTGGTGGTCCCGTCTCCGAGCTGGCCGCCGGCATTGGCGCCCATGGCGCGGAGGATGCCATCTTCGGCGACGAACAGTGAATGCGCCGCGCCTGCGGCGACGGCGACGACGTTGGTTCCGCCGAGAACGGCGACGGGCGTCGAGCGCGGCGCGGTGGTGCCGTCGCCGAGCTGGCCGCTGGCGTTGGCGCCCATGGTCCGGAGGGAGCCGTCCGCAGTGACGAAGAGCGAATGGGCAGCGCCGGCGACGGCGGTGACGGCGTCTGGGGCGATGAAGACGGGGGCGGTGCGGTCGTCCGTCGAGCCATCGCCAAGCTGTCCGTCGTCGTTGCCGCCCCAGCCGATCAACTTGGGGGAATCCACGGCGACGCGCGTCGGCGCGCTCAGACGCAGCGAGAGGGCGTTCGTCACGAGCACTTGGTAGAGGCCGGTGTCGGCGAGCGTGGCGTCGGAGAAGGCGAGGGTGGCGTTGGTCGCGCCGGAAATCGGTTCGCCATTGCGATACCATTGGAAGTGCCGCGGTTCTGCGCCTGTTGCAGAGGCGTCGAGGGTGAACGAGGCGCCGGCGGACGCTTCGACAGGCTCGGGGACTTCCTCGATTTCAAGAGCGGAGACGACGACGACCGCCACCATGCCGTCCGCGGCGAGGTAGTGCGTGGTGTCTTCGGGCGTGAACCGCACGGCATGGGAGGCGGTGCCAACCGGAGGGGTGTCCGTGGGGGAGAGGAAGGCGAACGACCCTGCCACGGACGCGCTGCCGCCGCTCAAGATGGCCTGCTCGAGCGACTCGCCGCGGTAGATGGCGGAGGCCGAGGGCCAGGCGGAGACCGTCGGGATGATCTGCCTGACTTCAAGCGTGGCGGCGGCGCTGACGACTGCGCCGAGGACGTTGCTGACGACGACGTCGTACACGCCGGCGTCCGCGAAGGTCGCGCTCGCGATGACGAG
>JAAZAI010000244.1 GCA_012514445.1 Lentisphaerota bacterium | reverse complement strand
TCGCCGCCGCGTCGTCTGCGACGAGGGCACGTGGCGGCTGATCGTCGGAGGCATGGGGCTCTACGGGCGGGTGTTCTGGGACGGCCGTTTCATCGGCGAATGCCGCACCCCGTATGCCGAGGTCGCGTATGACATCGAGACCTCGGCGGGCGGCCATGATCTGCAGATCCTGGTTGACAACCGGTTCCGATCCCATGGGCCCGAACTCTTCCACGCCTACGACGATTTCTACGCCTTCGGCGGCATCTACCGCAGCGTGAGCCTGCAGCACCTGCCGGAGCGGCGCATGGAACGCGCAGTCGTCACCACCCTTGACGTGTCCGCGGGGCGCGTACGCCTGACGCTCCATCTGGGCGGAACGATTTCCCGCGAGGCGCGCGTCGGCATCGGCTTCGACACCGCGGCGCCGCGCGAGGTCGTCCTGCCCGTCGAGAACAACCGCGCCGTGATCGATCTCGAAGTGCCCGATTTCAAGACCTGGTCGCCCGAGCACCCGAACTTGCACACGGTGACCGTGACGTTCGCCGGCGATGCCGTGGTCGAGCGTTTCGGCATCCGCACGGTGGCGACGCGCGGCCAGGAGATCCTGATCAACGGCAATCCCGTCCGCCTGCTCGGCGTCAATCGCCATGAATCGCATCCCGAACTCGGCCCGGTGCAGCCCGACCACCTGGCCTTGGACGATCTGCGGATGCTGCGCGAACTGGGCTGCAACTTCGTCCGTTGCGTCCATTACCAGCAAAACGCCGCGTTCCTGGATCTTTGCGATCAGATGGGATTTCTGGTCTGGGAGGAGAGTCTGGGCTGGGGGTGTCTGGAAGCGGACGCGCTTGCGCCCGAGACGGCGGCGCTGGCCGTGAAGTCCACGGAGCTGATGGTCGGCCGCCACATCAACAACCCCTCGGTCATCATCTGGGCCTTCCTCAACGAGGGATGCGACAACACGCCCGGCGGCAAGCGCTGGTACGGCGAGATCGCCGCGGCGATCCGCGCCCTCGACGCCTCTCGGCTCGTCTCGTTCGCCTCGAATCAAGGGGATCGCGGAATCTGCCACGAGCATGCCGACGTCATCTCGATCAACTCCTATCCCGGCTGGTTCGCCGGCGCCGAAGCCTGCCACGCGCACTATCTCGGATCCCTGAAGCCCGAGGTGGATCGTCTCGCCGCATGGTTCAGCCGCCCCGAGTTCGCCGGCAAGCCGCTGATCATGACTGAAATCGGCACCTGCGCCCTCTGGGGATTTCATGACTACGGGCGGTCGCAGTGGAGCGAGGAGTTCCAATCCGACTACGACGAAGCGGCATGCCACGCCGTGCTGGGCAACCCGCGCTTTGCGGGCATCGCCTTGTGGCAGATGTTCGATTCGAAATCCTACGTCAACGTCGGCGCGATCCGCGGCAAGCCGCGCGGCATGAACTGCGCGGGCCTCGTCGACGAGTATCGACGACCGAAGCTGGCGTTCGAGACGGTGAGGGCAATATACCGGGATCATCGCGCATGACCTTTCACGCCATCCCAAGAGCCCTCGTCTGCCTTCTATTCGCCTGGACAACCGTCCATGCCGAGCCCGCCGCCCTCCAGACCCCGGACAAGATCCTCGTCGCCACCTGGAACCTCGAGAATCTCTTCGACACCGTGACCAACCAGCCGGGCGGAGCCGACGAGGAATTCACCTCGCAATCCTGGCGCCGCTGGACGCCCGCGCGCCTCGACACGAAGCTCGACAACCTCGCCTGGGTGATCGACCGGATGAAGCCCGACGTCCTCTGCGTCGCAGAAGTGGAGAACCGCGCCGTGCTGCAGCAGCTCGCAGACCGCATCCAGCGCAACCATGGCTGGACGTTCGACCACATCGCCCACGAAGATTCTCCGGACTTCCGCGGCATCGACACCGCCGTGCTCTCGCGCCACCCGATCGCCTCCTCCCGCCTCTTCCGCCACGAAGACCGGCGCGGCTCGATGATCGCCACCGTCGACATCCGCGGCGCCGAACTCACCTTGCTCGCCAACCACTGGAAGTCGCAATCCGGCGACCGCGACGAGAACATCGCCATCCGCACCGCCGAGGCGCTGGCCGTGCGCGGCGAGGCGCTGAAGATTCTCGAACGGGACCCCGCCGCCGCGGTCGTGATCGCCGGCGACTTCAACGTCGATTTCGACGACCCCTGCCTCACCGTCTCCTTCAAGGCCTCGACCGAGCGTTCGCGCGCAGAAGGCACCTCCGGCGCCGGGACGGTCTTCTACAATCTCCTGGGCGACATCCCCGCCGCGCAGCGGGGCTCGTACTACTACGCCCGCCGCAAGGTCTGGAACACCTTCGACGCGATCCTCGTCGCCCCGAAGATGCTCTTGCCGCCCGATGCGCCCGGTCCGCCCTGGCGCGCATCCTCGCCAGAATCCCGCGCCACCCTCACCTACGCCCTCGCGCCCATGCGCGAACCCGGCGACGGACGTCCGAAGGCCTTTCGCCGCGTCCGAATCCAGGGCATGCCCGAGAACTACTACGTCGAAGGCTACGCCGACCACTTCCCCGTCATCACCACCCTCCGCCGGGCGCAGGCCGCGCCCGACGCCACGAAACCGTGACAACATGGACACCACGCCCGTAGGTGAAGCGAAGCGCCGAAAGCTCAAGGCGCGCATGGACGAGCTGGGCATCCTGGAGGACGATCTCGTCGAGAAATTCGTCCAAGGGAGCGGCTCCGGCGGACAGAAGATCAACAAGACCTCCTCCTGCGTCTTCCTCTCCTACCCGACCGCCGGCATCGAAGTCAAATGCCAGCGTTCGCGATCGCTCGCGCTCAACCGCCACTACGCGCGCTGGGAGTTGTGCGAACGCATCGCGGAAATTCGAGAAGGCGAGATCAGCCGCCGCCAGATGGAGGCCGAGAAAGTCCGCCGCCAGAAGCGCCGCCGCTCACGTCGCCAGCGCGCGAAAATGCTCGACGACAAGCACCGCCACGCCGTAAAGAAATCGCGACGCAAGCCCCCGGCGACCGATTGAGCGGTCGGCTTCACTGCGGCTTGACGTTGATCTGCTTCTCCCAGAGCTTCGCGTATTTGATGAACGTGCCGAATGACGAGGCGACCGCGATGATCAGGCCCGGCAGTCCGTCCAGAAATCCGAGCTTCAGGAAGTAGCACCGGAAGAAGCGGAACGGCGCATGCGCGAAAATGCCGTAAAGCACCTTGGCGCGCGATCGACTGAAGTGGCCGCCTTCGGCGCTGATCGTCGAAAAGCGGTTCAACGTGCTGATCTGGTCCTGGATGCTGTCGTAGGTGTAGTGGTGAAGGGGCGACTTCAGATGGCCGATGCGTCCCTCCACGACGACTTTCTCGTGTGGCTCCTGTCCCGCGCAGGCCCCTCGCGTCCTGCGAAAGAGGCGGAGCTTCGTGTCCGGATACCAGTCGCCATGGCGTATCCACCGGTTCAGAAACCAGACCTGTCGCGGGAAGTCGAAGCCGTTGACATCGTCGGGCACGCCCTTGGCAAAAACCGAGGCGATCTCGGCGCGGAGCTCCCCGGAGACCGCCTCGTCCGCATCCACGAAGAGAATCCATTCGCACCGCGCCAGGCTCTTGGCCACGGACTTCTGCCCGATGTACCCGATCCAGCGGTGGAAGTAGTGGCGGCTCGTGTATTCATCGACGATGGCCGCCGTCCCGTCGGTGCTGAAGCTGTCGACGACGACGATCTCGTCGGCCCACTTCACGCTTTCCAGACAACGCCGGATGTTCTTGCGCTCGTTCCCGGTGATGATGCAGACGCTGATCTTCCCGCGCCCCGCCTCCGCCGTGTCATTCGCTTCCGTCATGGCTTCGCCGCTACTCCTGCTTGGATTCATTGACCTTCATGCTCACACCCGACTCCGCGAACTCGGGCGTCTTCGCATTGAGCGCCTCGACTAGTTTCGCGACGATCCCGTAATAGACCAGATCGTCGCGGACGATGACATCGACGACGAGTTCGACCTTTTCGCCCTGGGCCGTGTGCCGCCGAATCTCGTCCGCCAGGCTCGTGACGGCGCCGACGACGGTCCCGGCATGCTGGCGCCGATAGGCGTTCGGCTCGTGCGGACAGGCGACCGAGGCGCGGCGCTCCCCGCCGGCGAAAAGAGCCACGATGATTTCATCCCCCTTGCGCGTCACCTCGAACCGGCAGTCCAGCTTGATCAGCTCCAACTCCGGCGGCGGAGGCGGCGTCTCGGGGGGCGTCTCAGGCGGAATCTCCTCCGGCGGCTTCTCCGGGTTCTTCTCCTTCTCGATCGATTCCAGAATCGACTTCACCTTCAAGCGGATCTTCTCGACCGTGCTCGGGAACAGCGCCTCGTGCTGGCGGTCGGCGTTCGGGGGCCGCTCGGCATCCCACCCGCTCCAGAGCACGGCGGCGCGATCCCCGGTCCACACGGTGCCGACGGCCTCCGTGTAGACGGCCACCGCCTTTTCGAGATCGCCGCCGCCTTCCGCCTTCAGGCGCGTGCGCATCGCGTCGAAGACGTCGTCCACGATCCGATGCTGCCGGACGCGGGCGCGCTGACCGCGGTCGAACGCGTCGCGAACCGCCCCGTCCAGCCGCTCGTCCGTCTCGACAAGCAGCGCCTCGCTCTGCGCCCGCTGGACGAAGACCGCCAGGTCGGGCAGCTCACGCCACGCGAGCACCGTCTTGCGGTAGTCCACCGCCTCGCCGGCGAAGTCCGCCAGCGTCGGCGAGGGGAACCACTCGCCCGAGACAAGCGGGGGAAACAGCTTGAGCATTTGCCGCTGAGCCGCCTCGCCGCGGATTTTCTTCAGTTGCGGTCCGAGCACCTTGACGACGCGGTTGGAGACCGCGCGACTCATCTTTTCGTGCTCCAGCGCCGTCTTCGTGAACCCGTCGAACGCTTCGCGCTCCACCTCGGGCACCAGCGGAATGCAGCGCGCCAGCGCCTCGCGCACGAGCGTCTCGGACATATCAGGGGCGAACGCGACCAGAGAATCGTCCGCGGTGCGATGAGCCTCGGGGCTGCGCTCGAGCGCGGCCATGACCGCCGCCGCGTCGACGACGGGCTCCGTCTCGTCCACGACGCGGGCGAACTTGTCGATCGCCCGACCTTCCGCGACTTCCGGCATGGACGTCGCCACGGACGGGAAGACGCCGTACGCCACGCATCCGGCCTCGCGGTGGCGGGGTGCGGACTCCGCCACGAAATTCGTGAGCCCCGCCTCGAGCCCCGCGCGGATCCGATCCGGCGTCCATCCCTCGACGGGATGGCGCTCGAGGAAAGTCCGCTGGGCCGTGCGCTGAGCCTCTGCGGCGTCGAGCATGGGCTGGACGAGATTGCGGGAGATGTGCTCGAGATTCTCAAGGAAGACGGGCTTGCGCTGCGCGGCGGCGACTCGATCGGTCATGATCGCGGTCAGCCGCTCGCGCGGGATTTCGTCGAACTCGCGCTCGGCGGGCTTGATGTCCGCGATCAGCTCGGAAGCCTGCTTGGCGCAGGCGTTGACGCGGGCCTTCGCGAAGGTGGCGTCGTAGCTGGCGTCGACGACGGCGTCGAGCCGGTTCGAGGGCAGCGAGACGGCGGCGCCGAGAAACTCGGGACCGAAGGCGGTTTCGCGGTCGACGGCGCCGGCGATCCGGTCGAGATACTTCTCGGCCTCCTGTCGGTAGTGGCCGGCCAAGGCGTCGCGATAGTGGCGCTGGAGTTTGCGCTTCGCGTCGTCGGGCTCCGTGTATTTGCCGGGATCGACGTCCATCTCGGCCTCCAGCAGCGCGGGGCCCGGCGGGGCGGCCAGCACGTCGTCCTGCAGCTTCGTCAGGAGCAGGCTGGCGGCGAGCTCGGCCGTGCTGCGATCGAACTCCTTGACGCCGGGGGCCGTCTCGCCGGGGACGTGAGCCGCGAGCGCGAGGAACGCGGCAAGGACCGCGGCAGCGGCGCGACGAGAAGAAAGGTGTGTTGTCATGTTGCGTACCGAGGTCATGGTTGGATCATTGCGCCAGCATGGGCGCTCCGGCCTCACCGCCGAGGTAGGCGAGCGAATAGCGGCGCAGGGCCGCGGCGAGATCGGTGGCGAGCAGCAGGCGGCGGGATTCATCGGCGCGCTTGAAGTCGGCGAGCAGCTCGGCGACAGCCGGATCCCGGATCATCCCGGGATGGTCCATCCAGTGGCGCTGGAGCAGCGCGGCGCTGAGGAGCTGCACGCCCTTCAGGTCCGTTTCCAGACCCGAGACCGCGGCGTCGATCCGCGCCCCGAGCCAGACGCGGTTTTCGTGCTTGAGATCGGAATCGGCGATGGCGGCCTCGGCGAGGACGCCGTCCCACCACTGACGGCGCAGCGCCAGCATGTCGGCATAGTCGCCGGAGGCCTGGGCGGCGCCGCGCGAAAACGCCTCGCGCAGGATCGGCGTGGACGTGAGGCGACCGTCTTCGATGCAGGCGCCGGCGTCGTAGGACTGGCTGCCGTCGTCGGCGACCTTGAGCAGCGTGGTCAGGCCGTAGCGAGCCTCGTATCCGCGCTCAACCTTCTCGAGCGCGGCCACGAGCTTCTGCTTCTGCAACTCGAGGATGCGCTCGTCCTGCTCGCGCGTCGACTCAGTCCGGAACATGAAGTAGGCGATCATGAAAATCATCATGATGGCGAACGAAATCTGCAGCATGAGGCCCTGCAACTCGTCGACGCTGAATGCAGGCGGCGGGGTGTGGCCCAGAAAGCGGCGCAGACGGCCTTTGGTTTGCTTGTCCATCGTTCGCTCCCGCTCAGACGTTGAACGCGGACTTGACCTTCTCGAGCAGCGCCTCGGCCTTGTCGGCGCGACGGTGGCTGGCGTCGAGGTCCTTGAGAGCGGCGGTCTTCTCGCCTTCGAGCGTCGCGCGTTCCCCCGCGAGGGCGTCGCGTTCGCCGCGGACCGCGTCGAGGCGCTTGGCGTAGGCGGCGTCCGCCTCGCGCATCTGGGCCATCAGCTCCTCGATGCGCTTTAGCCGGCCTTCGTTTTCGCCGTGCAGCGCGGCGACCTGGCCGCGGAGCGCATCGCCCGCGTTGCGCTCCCCGACGAGCGCCGTGCGCAGGTCGGCGTTGTCCGCCGCGAGCTTCTCGGCGGCCGCCGCGAAGCCGGCCTGCGTGCGCTGCGCCGCAGCGAGCACCTCGCCGAACGCCTGGAGGGCGGCGGCATGCTGTCCTTGCGCGGCGTCGAGGCGGCGCTGACGCTCCTCGAACGCGGCGTCGAGCCGGTTCTGGCGGGTCTCGAGGGCTTCCCCGGCGAGGGCGAGCTTGGCGATGAACTGGTTCGCGGCGCCGACGAGCTCCTTGGCGAGGGAGTCGCTGACTTGCTTGCCGACGCCGCTCAGCGCGCGGAGCTCGGCGCTGGCGAGCGCGACGGCGTCGTTGAGCGCCCCGAGCTTCTCGCGGTTGCCGTCCCAGACTTCGCAGAGGCCGGCGGCGCCGGAGGTGAGCTGGTCGATGAGGTCGACGAGATCCTCGTCCTCGTGCTCGGTGCCTTGGAGTCCGTGAAGGAGGCGCAGCATCTTGGGACGGATCAGTGAGTGGTCGACGACGAACACCCAAACGACGGCCACGAGCGTGGAGAAGAGCGCCGTGTGCAAACACATCATCAAGTCTTCCATGGACACGGTGTCCATCTGGTAATAGCCGATGATGATGATGCCCCAGAGCGTGCCGACGAGGCCGAGGGCGATGTTGAACTGATCGTAGCCCTTGTAGAAGGGAAAGTGCTCGGGATCCTGATGATCGCCGCGCAAGGCGCGGCCGAGACCATGAGACAAGAGCAGGAAGCCCAGGAAGGGAACGAAGGTGGTGACGCAGGAATAGTCGACGGCGGTCCAGTCCAGCCAGGGGACGATCCCGGAGAGGGTGTCGGGCATCTGCGCCGCGTCGCCTCCGGCGGCCTTGAACGCACGCCACCAGCGCATCACGACAAAAGCGTTGTTGACGAAGGCGAGGCCGCTGAGAATGGCAAGGACCGCAGCCGCGGCCCTGCATAGATGCGCCTGAGTTCGTATTTTCATTGTTTGCCTGGATTCCGTCGCCGTTTGAGGCACCTTGCGTTTGTCGGCTCGTACTTTCGTGATAGTATACACTATGGGCCAGCAGGTTCTCAAGGTCGATTTCCGTCCCTGGGGAAATGCGGGTGCGCGTCAACATAGTTGTCGCGCAGAGGAGTCAGGAGCCAGGAGTCAGAATCCAGAAGTTGAAT
>JAAZAI010000243.1 GCA_012514445.1 Lentisphaerota bacterium | reverse complement strand
GTCGCCCGTGCGCGGCTTGACGGCTCTTCCTTCCGGCGCGCTCGCCGCCAAGTCCGCGCCGCGGCGCATCCGCCGACGCCTCCCGGCGGCTCACGGGGCGGCGCGCCGCCTGTTCCGCTCCCGCCGCCGGGACGCCCTCGGCGGGCGGCGGCTGCGCCGCCTCTGCGCCTCGGCATCGGACTCGCGCCTCGCGACGCCGGCGTCATCCCCGTCCGCCTCGCACGCGGGCGGAGTACCGCCCTGGGCTTGGCGCGAGTGGCGCAGGCGCCGCATTCGCGGCGAGACGAGGCGGGTACCCCCGCCGGGAGCGTTGCGCGCGGCGAGGCCGACGCCATCGGGAGCCGGCCCTGCGGAAGCGCATCGCGGAGGCGGGGCGCGCCCCGCCGGCCGGCGAGCGCCCGGCGGCGGGTGAAGCGAAGGGCGAGTCATCGCCCCGCGGCCCGCCGCCCGACGCCGACGGACGCGACGCGAACCGCAGGGCGCGGCGAGCATGGCGGGAGGAGGAGTCGCGCAAGACGCCCCGTCGAAGCCGCGCCTCAGCAGTGGCACACCGTGCGCGGTCATCGGCTTTCGCAGAAAAGCGAGCTGCCGCGCAAGCCTCGATGCCAGGCGTGGCACGCGCCGGGCGGGCTGGACTGGCGTCCGTCCGCCCGGCCTGCGGGCACAGCCTGGCGCGGGGATCGCGCGGCGTTGCGAGCGGGCCGATGGGCGCGCACAGGGAGGCGAAGCCGACTCGTCACCTCAGCCGCCGCACGCGCACCGCTTCGCGGCACACCCCGAAGACTGACCGAGTACCTCCCTCCGATTCTTTCATGTTGCGCCGCCACGCGAAAAAAAGGATAATGCCCGCGTTTCATCCGTCCGCTTCCGCGCGGATTTTCACTCGTTCGAGTCAATCGGGCGTTTATCAACACGAAACGGAAAGTCGAGTCCAACCATGTCCAGTCCACTCATTCCCGGGCTCGTCGGCCTCATCGTCGGCGTGCCGATCGGATTCCAGATCCGCTCCATGCTCATCAAGAAGACCGCCGAATCCCAGCGGCGCGCGGCCGGCGGACGCAAGGTCGACGCCGAGCGCGAGGCGAAGGGCATCATCCGCGAGGCCGAAATCCAGGCGCGCGCGGAGGTGCTCAAGGCCCGCGAGGCGTTTGAATCCACGATCAAGGAACAGCGCAAGCAGGTCCACGACACGATGAGCGCGCTCAACAAGCGCGAGGAGGTGCTGGCCCAGCGCGAAGACAATCTCGACCGCAAGTCGGAGGTGCTCGACCGCAAGGAGCAGACGATCGAGACGAAGTCGAAGGCCGTCGAGGCTGCGGAGGCCTCCGTCAAGGATCGCGAGAAAACCGCCGCGGAGACGGCCGCCAAGGCCGAAACGACGTTGGCGAAGCTCGCGGGCATGACACGCGAGGAGGCGCGCAAGGATCTCTTCGAGCAGGCCAAGCAGGAGATCCAGGCCGAGATGGGCACCTTCATCCGGCGCCACAAGGAGCAGGCCACCGAGACCGCCGAGCGCGAAGCCCGCGCCATCGTCCTCGGCGCGATGCAGCGCTACGCCGGCTCCCATGCGTCCGAGACCATGGCCCGCACGGTCAACGTCTCCGGCGAGGACGTCAAGGGCCGCATCATCGGCCGCGAAGGCCGCAACATCCGCGCCCTCGAAGCCGCCACCGGCGTCTCGATCATCATCGACGACACGCCGGAGACCGTTGTCATCTCCAGCTTCGATCCGTACCGGCGCGAAGTCGCCGCCCTCGCCCTCGAGGAGCTCGTCGCCAGCGGACGCATCCAGCCCGCGCGCATCGAGGAGGTCGTCGCCGCCGTCGAAGCGGACATGGAGAACAAGCTCGTCGAAATCGGCGCCCAGGCCTGCGCGGACGTCAACATCAGCATCGCGGACAACCGTCTGCTCAACAAGCTCGGGCGCCTGAAGTTCCGCTCCAGCTTTTCCCAGAACGTCCTCCAGCACTCACGCGAAGTGGCCGCCCTCTGCGGCATGATCGCCGGCGAAATGGGCCTCGACACCGCCACGGCCCGCAAAGTCGGCCTCCTGCACGACATCGGCAAGGCCCTCGACCAGGACTACCAGGGACCGCACGCCAAGCTCGGGGCCGATTTCCTCCGCACGTGCGGCGAAGCCCCCGAGATCGTCGAAGGCGTCGGCGGCCACCACGGCGAAGTCGAGAACGTCACGCTCTACGCCGTGCTCGCCTCCGCGGCCGACGCCATCTCCTCCTCGCGCCCGGGCGCGCGTTCGGAGACGACCCACCTCTTCGTGAACCGCATCGAAAAGCTCGAGCAGCTCGCGACGTCGTTCCGGGGCGTGTCGAAGGCGTACGCCATCCAGGCCGGGCGCGATCTGCGCATCATCGTGGACCCCGCGACGATCTCGGACAACGACGCGATGCTGCTCGCCCGCGACATCAGCACCCGCATCGAGAACGAACTGCAATACCCCGGCCAGGTCCGCGTCATGGTCATCCGCGAAACCCGCTGCATCGAATACGCGCACTAGCGCTCATTCGGCGGAATTTCATTGACGAGCGCCTGAAATTAGGCGAAGATAAAACGAATTTTCTGTCCGTTCTCCTCCGCTCCTCCATGGCGCGGCCTTGTTTTTGCACACCGAAACCCAACTCAACCGACATGGCACACTTCTACCCCGACATCCACATCGCCCGGCTCAAGGAGGTCTACAGCCGTCTCTCCCGCGAAATCATCATCGAATGCGTCCCTCTCGCAGCCGAGTGCTCCGTGACGCCCGAGCCCGTTCCCTACGCGCGCCGGCTCGAACTTCCCTACGGCCCGATCGCCGTCGGCGCCAAGTGGGGCGGCCCCTGGGACTGCGGCTGGTTTCACGTCACGGGCGAGCTGCCCGCGGCCTGGAAGGGCGCCTACGTCACGCTGAACCTCGACTTCACCGGCGAAGCGCTCGTCTACGACGCCGAGGGCTGCCCGCTTGTCGGCCTGACCTCCGGCTCGGTCTTCGACGGCGCCTACAACAAGGACATGATGCACTACTCAAAGTCCTGCAAGGGCGGCGAGCGCGTCGACCTCTGGGTTGAGACGGGCGCCAACGGACTCTTCGGTCTGACGCTCCCCGGCGATCCGGCCTGGGCGGAGCGCCCCGAAGACGTCCATGGCCGCTTCGACGCCGTGATCAAGCGTCTGCGCGCCTGCCGCTTCGACTACGACAAGTGGCAGCTCCGCCTCGACCTCGAGGTCGTCATCGACCTGATCGAGGCACTCCCCGCCGGCACCGCGCGCCGCATGCAGGTCCTGCGCATCGCCAGCCGCGCCCTCGACGCGCTCCCGCCGGAACGCGGCGGCGCGGCCGCCGCGCGCGAAGCGCTTCGCCCCGTCTTCGAACTGGGAACCGACCCGGCCACGCTCGACGTGGACGGCATCGGCCACGCCCACATCGACACCGCCTGGCTCTGGCCCCTGCGCGAGACCGTCCGCAAGGTCGCCCGCACCTTCGCCAGCCAGATCGGCCTGATCGAGCGCTACCCCGGCTACAAATTCGGCGCCTCGCAGCCGCAGCTCTACGCCTTCTGCAAGGAACACTACCCCGCCCTCTACGCGAAGGTCAAGCAGGCCGTCGCGGATGGAAGCTGGGAGCTGCAAGGCGGCATGTGGGTCGAGTCCGACTGCAACATCCCCTCCGGCGAATCGCTCGTCCGCCAGCTCCTCATCGGACGCAACTTCTACCGTGACGAGTTCGGCGTCGAGGTCAAGAACGTCTGGCTGCCCGACGTCTTCGGCTACTCCGCCAACCTGCCCCAGATCATGAAGACGGCCGGGATCGACTACTTCCTCACCCAGAAGATCTCCTGGAACCGGCACAACAAGTTCCCGCACAACACCTTCATCTGGCAGGGCGTCGACGGCAGCGAGGTGCTCGCGCACTTCCCGCCCGAGGACGACTACAACAGCCAGGTCAGGCCCGGCCAGCTCCGCAAGCACGAGACGAACAACAGCGAGGCGGGGCTTATCGAGGACGCGATCTGCCTCTACGGCATCGGCGACGGCGGCGGTGGCCCCAAGGAGGAGCACGTCGAGCGCGGCCTGCGCTGCCAGAATCTCAACGGCTGCCCGCGCTTCCATTTCTCCTTCGCCCAGAACGCCCTCGAACGCATGGCCGCCAAGCGCGCCGAACTCGACACCTGGGTCGGCGAGCTCTACCTCGAGATGCACCGTGCCACGCTCACCTCGCAAGCCGCGATGAAGCGCTGGAACCGCCGCGCCGAGGAGGCGCTCCGCGCCGCCGAGATGCTCTGCGCCGCCGGCGGCACCGCCACCTACCCCGCCGAAGCGTTCGACGCCCTCTGGCGCCAGGTCCTCTGCAGCCACTTCCACGACATCATTCCCGGCTCCTCCATCCATCGCGTCTACGAGGAGACCGTGCCGATGCTCCAGGACGTCGTATCCTCCTGCAAGCGCCTCCAGAACGAGGCCGCCCGAGCATTTCTCGTCGACGACGCGAAATCGTTCACGCTCTTCAACCCCTCCTCCACCACCTACGCGGGCCCTGTCGCGCTCCCCGAGGAATCGAAGCGCGCCTCCCTCGACGGCGTCGCGCTGCCGGTTCAGCGCGAAGCCGACGACTATCTCGCGTGGGTCGAAGTCCCCGCCCGCGGCTTCGTCACCCTCGCCCTCTCGGCCGAAGAGCCTCCCGCCGCGGAGACGTCGTCCATCGACGGTACCGCCGTCCTTGAAAACGACGAGGTCCGCTACGTGATCGATGCGCAGATGCGCGTCGTGTCCTGCTTCGACAAGACGCTGGGCGCCGAGCTCATCCAGCCGGGACAAGTCGGCAACGTCATCGAACTCTACGACGACCATCCGACCGTCTACGATGCCTGGGACTACGAGGAGTACGCCGACGCCATGAAGACGGCCGAGCCGAAGATCATCACGATCGAGCGCATCGCGGGTCCCGTCCGCTCCGGCGTCATGGCCGTCATGAAACTCGGCGAAAGCACGTTCCTCCAGACCGCCTGGCTCGGCCGCAGCGGCAAACGCCTCGACTTCGTCACCGAGGTCGACTGGAAGGAGAAGCACAAGCTCGCTCGCGTCTCCTTCCCCGTCGCCATCCGCGCCCTGCAGGCGCGCTTCGAGATCCCCTACGCCACCTGCGCGCGCGACACCCACGACAACACGAAGTGGCAGTACGCCCAGTTCGAAGTCGTCGGCCACCGCTACGCCGACCTCTCCGAGCCCGACCGGGGCGTCGCGCTGCTCAACGACAGCAAGTACGGCTACCGCGTCAAGGACGGCGTGATGTCGCTCTCGCTGCTGCGCGCGCCGACGAATCCCGACCCCGTCTGCGACCTCGGCCAGCACCACTTCGTCTACAGCCTGCTGCCGCACGCCGGAGCCCTCGAAGCGAGCGATGCCGTCGTGGCCTCCGCCGCGATGATCAACCAGGGGCTCGAGAAGTTCCCCGGCAAAGCCGCGGGAAAGGCCGCGCGACTGCCCGTCGCGTTCGAAGGCGAAGGCGTCGAGCTGTCCGTCCTCAAGCGCGCCGAGAAGGAAGACTGCCTCGTCGTCCGCCTCGTTGAACGGCGCGGCCGCCGCACCAGCGGCGTCCTCTCCGCAACCGCCGCAGGCGCGTCGTTCGTCGAATGCCCGACCTCCGAATGGACCGAGATCGGCGAGCCGCTCCCCGCGCCTGCCACGATCATCTTCCGCCCGTTCGAGCTGAAGACGTTCAAGCTCCGCATCGGCTAGCGCCATGATCGTCCGCCACGACGAGCTGCCCTCCACGAACGACGAGGCGATGCGCCTCGCGTCGGAGGGCGCGGGCGCGTTCACCGTCGTCGCGACGGACACGCAGTCGGCCGGGCGCGGCCGCAACGGCCGCGTCTGGCGTTCGCCGCCGGGGGTCGGCCTGTATGCCTCGATGATCCTCCGGCCGAATCTCGCCGTCGGCGATCTGCCGCTGCTCACGCTGCTCGCCGGCGTCGCGGCGGCCGAGGCGATCCGCGCCGCCACCGGACTTTCCGCCGGGCTCAAATGGCCCAACGACGTGCTCGTCCACGGCCGCAAGGTCGCCGGCATCCTCTGCGAGGCGTCGCTTGGCGCGGGCACCGCCGGGCCCATCGTCGTGGCTGGCCTCGGCGTCAATGTCAACACCCTGCCGCAGGATCTGCCCGAGCGTCCGCTCTATCCCGCTTCGTCGCTGGCGGCGGAGTCCGGACGCCTCCACGACCGCGACGCGCTGCTGGACGCGTGGATCGCGCGTTCGCGCCATTGGATGGCGGCGCTGGAGGAGCAAGGCGCCCAGGCGCTCGTGTCGCGCTGGAACGAGCTGGACGCCCTGTCGGGGCGGCCGTTGTCCATCGCCGGCGCCGACGGCGGGACCGTCGCGGGCCTCGGCCGCGGCGTGGACGCGACGGGCGCCTTGCGCATCGAGACGGAAGACGGCATCGTGCACGCCATTGTCGGCGACGTCGCCTGCCGCTGAATGACGAAAAAGGGCCGGACCGCGCGAACGCGGCCCGGCCCCGCGGCGCCCACACACAGGCGCCGCTGAAAACTACACGTTGGTGAAGATCTGGAATCCGGCGTAGGCCTCCGAACCATGCTCCCAGACGTCGAGCCCGCGAAGTTCCTCGGTCTCGGTGATCCGAATCCCGAGCGTC
>JAAZAI010000242.1 GCA_012514445.1 Lentisphaerota bacterium | reverse complement strand
TGTCGCGAGCTTTGTCGACCCCATTTTCATCGCACGGGATCGGCATTTCTCGGCTGAACTGACTCCCACGCCTACTGGGTTGAACTGACTCGTACAAATGCTCGATTACGATCAAGATTAAGATTAGGATTACGATTGCGAATCGACAAAGCTCAGGACAAAGCTTGGAGACAACGCCATCATTGGAAAATTCACCCGCAAAACCCGGAAGCACCTCTTTTTGGGGGCGAGGAATCTGTTAGCGCAGAGGACCCCAGCGTCGGGAGATCGGCCAGTAGACGCAGGCGCCGGGCCCGAGCATCTGCGGGCGCGGGACGCCGCCCCAGTAGCGGCCGTCCCAGCTGTTCTTCGTGTTGTCGCCCATCGGCAGGAAGGCGTCTCCGAGCGTGAGCGACTGGTCGGGCGTGTGCAGATACGAGCCCGAGATGGGCGGCATGCCTGCGTCGCCGGTGCAGTGATAGCCCGCATACGCCGTTCCGCCGGGGGCGGAGGGCTGCATCGCCGCGACGCGGTCCATGCCGGGCAGCCCCTCGACTTTCACCCCGTCGATGTAGACGTGCGGGTGGCGCACGGAGACTGTCTCGCCGGGCAGGCCGACGAGGCGCTTGATGTAGTGCTGTCCGGGGGCGAGGCCGGGGATCGGCGTGTCGACGAGGTAGAGCGGCAGCTTGGGGATTTTGACGACGCTGGAGTCGCGGCGCGCCAAGGCGCGGGCGCCTTCGATCCCGAACGCGAGCTCGGGGGCGCTGGTGGCGAAGACGACGACGTCGTCGCGGCTGGGGCGCGTGAAGTTCCACGCAAGCCGGTTGACGAACACCTGGTCGCCGGAGGTGATGGTGCCCGCCCAGAGGCGCTGGCCCTTCTTGACGAAGCCCGCGGCCATGGTGCGGCGGCTGTCGTTCGGGTTGTCCGCCATGCCGGCCGGCTGCGGGTTCGGCACCTGCAGCTCGCCGCGATCGTAGGCGTCGTGGGGCACCTTGAACTTGCGGCCGGCCACGGTGAGCAGCACGTAGCCCGGGCTCTTCATGCCGTCCGTGTAGACGACGACCTTGCCGTCCGCCTCCGCGACGACGTCGCGGTACCAGGCGCCGGTGACAAGCCATTTGAACGGCTTGAAGGGCATGCGGTCGAGAAGCCCCGGCCCCTTTTCGGGGGCGGTGGCGGCGACCGAGTGGATGCCGTAGAGCGTCGGCTGCATCGAGCCCGTGGGGATTTTGAACGGCTGGAAGAAGAAGGCGCGGAAGGCCATGGCGACGCCGAAGGCGACGACGAGCGTCTCGACGAGCTCGCGCATCCCGGGCGAGCGGCATGGAGGCGTGTGCCGCGCCAGGATGGCCCTCCCGGCGTCCAGGGCGGCGACGAGATCGTCCTCGGCGCCTGAACGGCGAAGGGCGGCCAGTTCGGCGATTCCGCCTTCGAAGGCTTGGACCACGTCGGGATCGAAGCGGTCGCGGTTCATGTTGAGAACCCCGAGAAGCTCGTGGGACAGGGCCTTGGCGGATTTGCGGATGTGCTGTAGGGACATGGGCGTGAGGATCTCGGACGACAGTCGTTTCGGAGTCGGGAATCTTAGCGCATCGCGCGATTTGCCGCAAGGAATTCCAAAAAGTCCCCCCAAAAGCGTCTGAATTTAGGCATTGCAATCGGCGGTGCGTTGGGGCTATAATCCCGTGCAGTCACTGCGCTATGGGTTGGCTTTCCTCTGGAAACGGACATGTGGAATAAATTTCAAGGGCTCTTTACAAACGACATCGGAATCGATCTCGGAACGGCGAACACCCTGGTCTACGTCAAGGACAGGGGGGTCGTCATCCGGGAGCCTTCCGTCGTGGCCATCCAGGAAGGCACCAAGCGCGTCTTAGCGGTCGGCGAGGAGGCCAAGCGCATGCTGGGCCGAACGCCGGGCAACATCGTTGCCATTCGTCCGATGAAATCGGGCGTCATCGCGGACTTCGAAATCACGGAGAAGATGATCCGCTACTTCATCAACAAGGTCAACAGCCACAAGTTGAGGAAGCCGCGGGTCGTCATCGCCGTGCCAGGTGACATCACCGAGGTTGAAAAGAGAGCCGTCAAGGATTCGGCCGAGCGTGCGGGCGCCAGGGACGTCTATCTGATCGAGGAGCCGATGGCGGCTGCGATCGGCGTGGGCCTTCCCGTCCAAGAGCCGGCGGGCAACATGATCGTCGACATCGGCGGCGGCACCACGGACGTGGCTCTGATCTCCCTTGCCGGCATTGTCTACGCGAAAAGCGTCCGCGTCGGTGGCGACGAAATGGACAACGTGATCGTGCAGTACATGCGGCGCGTGTATAATTTGATGATTGGCGAAAGGACGGCCGAGGAGCTCAAGATCAAGATCGGTTCCGCATATCCACTGCCCGAGGAGAAGGTGATGGACGTGAAGGGGCGCGATCTCGTGGCGGGGCTTCCGAAGACCCTCGCCATCAGTTCCGAGGAAATCCGCGAGGCTCTCCAGGAGCCCGTGTCGCAGATCGTGGACTCGATCCGCATCTGCCTCGAAAAGTGTCCGCCCGAACTTTCCGCGGACCTTGTGGACCGCGGCATGGTCCTGGCCGGCGGCGGTTCGCTGCTGACGGGCATCGACCGGCTGATCGCCGATACGACGGGACTGCCGGTGCACATGGCGGACGACCCCCTGACGGCGGTGGCCGAGGGGACGGGCGTCGTGCTCAACGAGCTCGACTGGCTGGCGGAAGTCTCCGTCAGCGGCTCCTCGAGGCGCTAGTTTCCCCGCAGGGGCGCCGCCCCATCAAATTCTTCACGTGTTTCCGCGGCCGGATGTTCGCATCTGACTGAATCCCTTCGCCGCCAGAAAACGGAAACGCATTTGAAGAGAGCCAGGCCTTTGATCGGAATCGTCGCGGCAGCCGTCGCGTCGCTCCTTCTGCTTTGGCTCTATTCCGCCCTGCGCGGTGGCCTGGCGGCGGCGGTGCGCGACGCCAACGCCCCCTACGGCCGCTTCGCACTGGCGGTTCGCAACGCCGTCTCGGGCCTCTCGGAGGCGCTGGGCGACTCCATCGTGATCCGCCAGCGCATCCAGCAGCTCGAGGCCGAGAACGAGACGCTGCGCGCGAGCCTCCTGCGCCACGAGCAGACCGTGCGCGAGAACGACGAGCTGCGCATGGCCCTCGGCCTCATGGCCGAGCACCCCGGCGCCATCTGCGCCGAGGTCGTCTCGCGGGGCGATTCGGGCGGGTGGTGGCGGGAGGTCCGCCTCGACAAGGGCGCCGCCAGCGGCATCCGCGCCAACGCCCCGGTCGTCGCCGCCGACGGCCTCGTCGGCCGCGTCGTGCGCGTGACGGACGACACGGCCGACGTGCTCCTGCTCTCGGACGCCAACAGCAAGGTGGCCTGCGTCGTCGAGGACGAGGGCCCCGGCGCGCGCGGCATCGTGGTGGGCGGGGGCATTCAGCACGCCCAGGCCGAGCTGGAACTCCTCCACGTCGTCGAGCCGATGAGCCTGGCGTACCTCGACAAGGAAGCCGAAATCCGCCCCGGGTCGCGGGTGGTCACGAGCGGTCTGGGCGGCGTGTATCCCGCCGGAATCCCCGTCGGAGAGGTCCGCTCGACGAGCCCCGACTCGACCCGGCTCTACCAGCGCGCCCTCGTGGCGCCGTGCGTCGACTTCGCCTCGCTGCGCCGCGTGTTCGTCCTGGGGCGGCGGGCACCGGCCGCCGGGGACGCGGGAGGGCGGCGATGAAGGCGGGCTTCTGGAAGACGGCGCTGGTGATGGCGGTGGCGGTCGTGCTGGCGACGGCCGCGCAGGCGGTCTGTCCGCCGGTGGCGGCCCTGCACGTGAAGGCGCCGTTTCTGCTGGGCGTGCCGGTGTACTACGCGATGCGCCGGGGCGCCGGGCCGGCGATGGTCTCGGCCGTCTGGTGCGGCGTCCTGGACGACGGGATCGGGAATCTCCCGTACGGCGTCTCCTTCGTGGCGTTCCCGGCGATCGCGGCGCTGTGCCTGGGGGTGCTGCGCAAGCAGCTTTCGGAGAGCATCGTCTCCTGCATGGTCGCGGCGGCGATCGGCGGGGCGCTGCTCCAGGCGCTGCAAGGCGCGGCGCTGGCGTTCGACGGGCGGTACGCGGCGCCGCCCCTTCTTTTCATGGCGGGGCGCGTCGTCCTGGCCGCGGGGGTCTCCGGCGTCGCCGGGGGCGTCGTGGCCGCGCTGGCGCGCCATTGGGATGTTTCATGCGGCAACGCGGGGATCTTGAATGAAGGCGACACGTACAGCTGGCGCGCGACTTGACGCGGAGCGGCTGCGGTTCGCAGTCCTCGGCGCCTTGATGCTTGTCGGCATCTTCCATTTGCTCACGAGCCTCCACCGCATCCAGGTGAAGGACGCCAGCCTGTATTCGGACGCCCAGGACGCCACCAGCTTCCGGCGCGTCCGCCAGCCCGCCACGCGCGGCCGCATCCTCGACCGCCACGGCGCGGTCCTCGCCGACAACCGGCCGTCGTATTGCGTCGCCTTCTACATCGAGGAGCTGCGCCAGTCCGGCCCCTGGTCGAACACCGTCAACCGCGTGGACGCCCTGCTCGACGAGGTCTCGGCGATCGTGGGCAAGCCGCGCGAAGTCGACCGCGACGGCATCTGGAGCCACCTGCACCGCCGGCGCGCGATCCCGTTGTTCGCGTTCAAGGGGCTCGACGAGCGGCAGATGGCCCGGCTCGCGGAGTGGCCCGGAGCGCTGCCCGGCACCGAGATCCAGGTGCAGCCCGAGCGCTTCTACCCCCGCGGCGACCTCGCCTGCCACCTCATCGGCTACGTCGGCGCGGGCCAGCCGCGCGAGGCGGCCGAGGAGGAGGGGCTTACCGAGGAGGACGAGGCCTACAACTTCTACCTGCCAGACCTGGCGGGTCGCGATGGCGTCGAACTGGCCTGCGACGCGGAGCTGGCGGGCCGTGGCGGCGGCCACCTCATCCGCGTCAACGCCGTGGGCTACAAGCACGAGGTGATCCCGGGCAAGCCGCCCGTGCCGGGGCGCGACATCGTGCTGACGATCGACGCCGATCTGCAGGCGGCCGCGGAGGCCGCGCTCGGAGAAAACCGCGGCGCGGCCATCGTGCTCGATTGCGCGAGCGGCGACCTGCTCGTGGCGGCGACGGCGCCGCGCTACGACCTGATGGCGTTCGTGCCGAGTCTGCCGGGCGCGACGTGGCGGCGGCTGCTCGCCGACCCCGCGCGGCCGCTCGTGAACCGCGCGACGAGCGGCATCTATCCGCCAGGCAGCATCTTCAAGCCGGTCGTGGCCCTGGCCGCCCTTCGCGAGGGCGTCGTCGATCCCGACGCCCTCTACCACTGCACCGGCTCGATCATGGTCGGGCCCCGCACGATCCGCTGCTCGCACCGCTACGGGCACGGCGACATGGATCTGCGCCGCGCGATCGCCGTCTCCTGCAACCCCTATTTCATCGCGATGGGGATGAAGCTCGGATTCGAGCCCCGGCTGCACGACGACTGCGCGGCGATCGGCTTTGGCCAGGCGCCGCCGATCGGCGTCCCCGTGGCCGCGGGCATCCTCCCTTCCAACGCCTGGAAGCGCAAGCGCATGCGCGACAGTTGGCGCGGCGGCGACACGGCGAACATCTCGATCGGCCAGGGGCTGCTCTCGATCTCGCCGCTCCAGGCCGTCGTGATGACCGCGACGATCGCCCTCGACGGGCGCGTCCCCAAGCCCCGCCTGCTGCGCGACCGCGGCGACGGCGCCGGCGTGCAGGAGCGGCTGGAGCTGGCGGGGACGATGGACTGGGCCGCGAAGGATCTGGCGCTCGTCAAAGCCGGCATGGAGGACGTGATCCACGCGCCGCACGGCACCGGGAAGCGCGCCGCCATCCGCAGCGTGCGCGCCGCCGGCAAGACGGGCACGGCGGAGTACTACGAAGGCGGCGTGCGCAAGAAGCACGCTTGGTTCATGCTCTTCGCCCCCGTCGAACGGCCGCGCTACGCGATGACCGTGGTGGCGGAGGATTCCGACGCGGGCGGGCAGACGGCGGCGCGCATCGCGCACCAGATCCTGGCGAAGCTCTACGGCGAGGAGCCCGGCGCGCCCGAGCCGATCGTCGAGGAACTGGTCGAGGACGAACCCGGGGTCGGGACGGAGGTGGCTGCCGAGGCGGCGGTGGCCGAGGAGCCGGCCGGCGATGCGGTGCCGATGGTCGCGGAGCCGGACGGCGGCGCGGCCGCGGGGGAGGGGCTCCAATGAAGTTCCGCAATCCTTTCCCCACCTCGCGCCGCGAAGCGGTCTCCGGGCGCCCCGTGCCGACGTTGAACTGGGTGGTGTTCCTCTGCATGGCGCTGCTGTTGACCCTGGGCGTGCTCTTCATCCGCAGCGCCACGGCGATCCGCACGGACCGGACGCAGTTCCTCTATCTGGACATGCTTCGCAAGTGGATTCCCGCCGGGCTCGCGCTGCACGTCCTCGTGGCGAAGGTGGACTACCGCAAGTGGTGCGACTGGGCCTGGGGCCCCTACCTCGCGATGCTGGTGGCGCTGGTGCTGGTGATGATCCCCGGGATCGGCACGGCGCGGATGGGCGCGCAGCGGTGGCTGTTCGGCTTCCAGCCCTCGGAGTTCGCGAAATTCTCGGTGATCCCGATGCTGGCGTTCCTGCTGGCCGACACGAATCTGCGCAACGGCTTCGGCAAGCTGGTCGTGGTGCTCGGGGCGGCGGCGGCGCCCGCGGCGCTGATCATGATGCAGCCGGATCTGGGCACGGCGATGTCGCTCGTGCCGACGGCGCTCGCGATGGCCTTCGTGGCGGGGTGCGCGCCGCGGTCGCTGCTGGCGCTCGTGCTCTCGGGTCTCGTCCTCGTCGGCGTGTTCTTCTCCGCGGCGGTGCTGCCGGAGAAGCTCCCCCCGGAGAAGCGGGAGCGCGTCGAGCGCGTCGTCGACCGCGTCATGTTCCCGCACTGGAAGAAGCGCATCCTCGTCTTCGTCTACCCGGACCGCGATCCGCTGGGCGCGGGCTGGAACAAGCGCCAGTCCGAGATCGCCGTGGGGTCGGGCGGCCGCTGGGGCAAGGGGTATCTCAAGGGGCGGCAGAACATCCTCGGGTACCTGCCCCGCGCCGTCTCCTCCACGGACTTCATCTACTCCGTCGTGGCGGAGGAAACGGGCTTCGCGGGGAGCGTGGTCCTGCTGGGGCTCTACATCGGTCTGCTGGGCGGCATCGTGACGACCGGCCTGCTCTGCCGGGACCCCGCCGGGCGGCTCGTCTGCGCCGGCGTCTCGGCGCTGCTCTTCACGCACGTCTTCGTCAACGTGGCGATGACGATCGGCAAGGTGCCCATCACGGGCATCCCCCTGCCGCTCGTCAGCTACGGAGGTTCATTCACCCTATCGACCATGGCTCTGCTCGGTCTCGTGCAGAGCGTGGCAATCCACGGCGGCGGCCCCGGAACGGGGCAGCGTCCGTCGTGATCAAGCCCGGAAGGCAAAACAAAGCATGTTCATGAAAAACCTGTTCAAGTTCAAGTGGATCACGAAGGCCGACGGCCATCTGAACCGCGAAATCATCGTCAACGCCGAGAAGCTCGAGACGCGCGTCGCCGTGCTCGAGAACGGCCGGCTGGAGGAGTTCCAGGTGGAGCATCCCACCGAGGAGCGGCTCATCGGGTCGATCTTCAAGGGCCGCATCCAGAACCTCGAGAACGACCTCCAGGCCGCGTTCGTCAACATCGGCATGAAGAAGAACGCGTTCCTGCACTACTGGGACATGAATCCGGACGACGACTCGCTGCTCGACGACGAGGACGGCGCCCATGCCGACAACGGGGGCGGCAACCGCCGCAAGCCCCGCAACAAGCGCTTCACCAACGAGGAGATCGCCAAGCGCTTCCCGGCCGGCAGCGTCGTGACCGTCCAGGTCTCGAAGGGACCGATCGGCACGAAGGGCCCCCGCATCACGGCCAGCCTTTCGATCCCCGGCCGCTACCTCGTGCTGATGCCGGGCGGGACGCTGCGCGGCGTCTCCCGGAAGATCGGCGACGCCGCCGAGCGCCAGCGCCTCAAGAAGATCCTCGAGCGCCTCGAAAAGCTCGTCCCCGCCGACTGCGGCCTCATCGTGCGCACGGCCGGGGCCGGCGCCTCCAAGTCCTCGTTCGTCCGCGACCTGCGCGTGCTGCTCAACAGCTACAACGACATGAAGAAGGCGATCGCCGAGCAGCCCGCCCCCTGCTGCATCTACGAGGAGCCGGATCTCGTCATGCGCGTCGTGCGCGACTGGATGACGGAGGACGTCGACCGGATCATCATCGACGATCCGGCCGTCTACGAGCGCGTCCGCAAGGAGGCGGCGCGCATCTCCCGCCACGCCAAGAACCTCGTGCAGCTCTACGAGGGCCACTACCCGATCTTCGACCACTACGGCGTGGAGCGGCAGATCGAGGAGGCCTTCCGCCGCAAGATCGCGCTGCCCTCCGGCGGCTACCTCATCATCGACGAGACGGAGGCGCTCATCGCGGTGGACGTCAACACCGGCCGCCACAAGGGCAAGGGCTCGCAGGAGGACGCGATCCTCGAGGTCAACCTCGAGGCGGTCGACGAGATCGCCCGCCAGATGCGGCTGCGCAACATCGGCGGCCTCGTCGTGCTCGACCTCATCGACATGAAGTCGCGCAAGCACCAGCAGCAGGTCTACAAGGCCCTCAAGAGCGCCCTGCGCCGCGACAAGGCGCGCACGAACGTGATGCAGATCTCCGAACTCGGCCTGCTGGAGATGACGCGCCAGCGCTTCGAGGAGAGCCTGCTCTCCCAGATGCACCAGACGTGCCCGTACTGCCACGGCAAGGGTCTCATCAAGTCCTCCCTCCAGCTCAGCGTGGACATCCAGCGGCGCCTCGTCTCGCTCATCCGCCTGCTCCGCTCGGAGAAGAAGGAGACGGATCTGCAGATCTGCGTCCACCCCGCCGTGCTCGAGCGCCTGCGCACGGAGGACGAGGAGCTGATGCGCAACCTCCAGGCCGACTACAAGGGCCGCCTCTCGTTCAAGAGCGACCCGCTGCGCCAGGCCGAGTCGTTCAGCATCGTCGACGCCACTTCCGGCCAGATCCTGTTCGCCGCTGGCGAGCAGAAGCCCGTGTAGGGCGCGGAAGCCGACATTTCGCCTTGAGGATTCACGGCGTTTTCAGTACGATAACTTCATTTCAAATCTTAGCGTTCAGGGGCGGCAAATGGCAGGAATTTTCAAGGCATACGACATCCGGGGAATCTATGGCGAGGAGCTGACGGAGGACCTGGCGCGGGCCATCGGGCGCGCGCTGGCGACGTTCCTCGGCTGCCGCAAGGTGGCGGTGGGGCGCGACATCCGCCCGCATTCCGCGCCGCTCTTCGCGGCCCTGGCCGACGGCATCACGCTGCAGGGCGCCGACGTGGTGGATCTGGGCGAATGCTCGACGCCGATGTCGTACTACGGCAACGGTGTCCTGGGGTGCGACGCGGGCGTGATGATCACCGCCTCGCACAACCCCGGCCCGTACAACGGCTTCAAACTGGCCCGCGCGCAGGCCGTGCCCATCAGCGGCGCCACCGGCATCGCCGACATCGAGCGCATCGTCGCCTCGGGCGCGTTCGCCCCGCCGGCCGCCGTGCGCGGCACAGTGACGCGCCACGACATCGCGGCCGAGTACGCCGCGTTCGTGCGCAAGAGCGCCGCCATCCGCCGTCCGCTGCGCATCGCGGCGGACTTCGCCAACGCCATGGGCATCTGGGAAGCCGCCGCGTTCGAGGGCCTGCCGCTGGAGATCACCCGCCTCTACGGCGATCCCGACGGCCGCTTCCCCAACCACGAGGCGAATCCGCTCGAGACGCACACCCTCGACGCGCTGCGCGCCGAGATCGGCAAGGGCGGCTACGACTTCGGCGTGGCCTTCGACGGCGACGCCGACCGCGCGGGCTTCATCGACGAACGCGGCGAGATCGTGCCGATGGACATCATGACGGCGCTGATCGCCAAGGACATCCTGCGGCGCAACCCCGGCGCGGCGGTCTTCTACGACCTGCGCAGCAGCTGGGCCGTGAAGGAGGTCATCGAGGAGGCCGGCGGCAGGCCCATGATGAGCCGCGTCGGCCACGCCTTCATCAAGAGCCAGATGCGCGAACACGACGCCGTCTTCGCGGGCGAGCTGAGCGGCCACTACTATTTCAAGGCCAACTTCACCGCGGAGAGCTCCGCGATGGCCGTTCTCGCGCTGGCCAACATCGTCAGCGATTCGAACCTCCCGCTCTCGGAGATGGTGCGGCCGATCCAGCGCTATTTCGCGAGCGGCGAGATCAACACCAAGCTCTCGAGCAAGGCCGACGCGGACCGCGTCATCGGCCTGCTCAAGAGCCGCTACGGCGCGGCCGGCCGCTTGTTCGAGCTCGACGGGGTGAGCGTGGAGTTCGACGACTGGTGGTTCAATGTGCGCTGCTCGAACACGGAGCCGCTGATCCGGCTCAACCTCGAGGCGAAGACGCCCGAGGCCATGGCCGCCCGCCGCGACGAGCTGCTGAAGCTGATTCGGGGCTGAGCGGGATTCGGATTTCAACGATGAAACAAGAGGGGTTTGGCAAGATGAACGCGTGTCAGGATGTCCACGATGTGCTGATGAAGAAGTTCCAGGAGAAGTTCGGGCGCGCGCCCGACGTCGTGGCGTACGCGCCGGGACGGGTCGAGATCCTGGGCAACCACACCGACTACAACGAGGGCTACGTGCTCTCGGCGGCCATCAACTTCGGCACCTACTTCGCCGTGGCGCGGCGCGAAGGGCCGGCCTCCCGCCTCGTCGCCGGCGACGTGATGGAGGAGGTGGCGTTCGAGGCGGACAACCCGCAGCCGAGCAAGGACCGGATGTGGTCGAACTACGTCAAGGGCGTGCTCTCCGGCCTCAACGCCATCCAGAAGCCCGCGCACGGCTTCGACGCCATGTTCCTCGGCAACATTCCGCTGGGCTCCGGGCTTTCCAGCTCCGCCGCCCTCGAGGTCTCCTCCGGGTTCGCGTTCGCCCGCCTCTACGGGCTGAGCGTCGGCAATCTGGAGATGGCGAAGATCGGTCAGCGCGCGGAGCACGACTTCGCGGGCGTGAAATGCGGCCTGCTCGACCAGTTCTCCAGCATCAACGGCAAGAAGGACTGCCTCGTCTGGAGCGATTTCCGCACCTACGACGTGAAGACCGAGAAGCTCGGCGAGGACGTCTGCTTCCTGATGTGCAACACGAACGCGCGCCACGCGCTCGTGGACGGCGCCTACAACGAGCGCCGGCAGCGCTGCGAACAGGGCGCGGCGTTCTTCGCCTCCGTCCTCGACCACCCCGTCTCCGCCCTGCGCGACGTCTCCTGGGCCGAATGGCTCGACTACAAGGACGAGATGGACGAGATCACCGCCAAGCGCTGCGCGCACCCCATCGGCGAGGACGAGCGCGTGCTCTCCGGCATCGACATGCTGCGCAACGGCAACCTCAAGGGGTTCGGCCGGCTGATGTTCGAATCGCACGACAGCTCGCGCAACTACTTCGAGAACTCGTGCCCCGAGCTGGACACGATCGTGGACGCGGCGCAGGCCACGCCGGGCGTCCTGGGCGCCCGGCTCTCCGGCGGCGGTTTCGGCGGCAGCGTCGTCGTGCTCGTGGACAAGGAGCAGGTCGCCTCGGTGGAGACCACGTTGCGAAACGCCTACGCGCACCGCCACGGCTCGCGCTGCGACACGCGCGTGATCACCTGCTCCGACGGCGCCCGGATCGTCAAGGGCTGAGTGGGGAGCCCGGGTGAGGGGAGGGAATCTTTCCTTCCCGCGAAGCGGCGTGAATGTTGCCGGCCTTCGGCCGTCGCTGATCGCTCAACATTCCCTCCGCAGTCCCTCAAGCCCATCCACGCACAGGGGGAAGACGGTTTTTCAGC
>JAAZAI010000241.1 GCA_012514445.1 Lentisphaerota bacterium | reverse complement strand
TGCGGGACGAAGCCCGGGTGGATGTCCGCGTCATCGGGCGCAACGACCCGCCCGTCGCCACGGCCGATGTGATCACCAACGTCACGGCGGAGACGACGCTCCGCGTCATGATCCGTCCCGAGATGGCCGGACTGCCGATCGCGTTCCCGGACGAGCCGTCGCCCGACGCCGCCATCTCCGTGCAGAATCTCCTCGCCAACGACGACATCGATTCCGACGACACCTGGAGCAGCCTGGAGATCGTCGGCATCCTCGGCGCAGTCCACGCCATCTCCGGCTACACCGGCTCCGCAGGCGCCGCGCCCGTCACGGTGCAGGCCCCAGCGCACGGGCTCGCCTCCGGCGCCGAAGTCCTCATCGCCAACTACGGCGGCCATCCGTCCTATAACGGCTATCACGTCATTACCGTCGTTGACGACGACACGTTCACCATTCCTGCTGACTTCGTCGACGACGATGCGCAGAAGGGCGTCTGGGCGATTTTGAACGACGCCAACCACCTCCAGATCACGACCGCCGCAGGCGCGCCGGTCGCCCTGACCCTGCGCGACGATCCACGAGAAAACCATCTCGTCTATCGCGCCGGCGACTCCGACTTCCTCGACGGCCTCGCGGAAGGCGAACGCTTCGACGACACCTTCTGGTACGCCGTCGAAGACAGCCACGGCGCCATCGGCATCGGCCCTGTGACCGTCGAGATCACCGGCGTCAACGACGCCCCGGCTCCCGGCGACGACCCCGGCAGCATCGGCATCCTCGACCCGCTCGTTTCTCCGTCCAACACGCTCGAGCAGGTCCTCGCCGACGGCCTCGACCTGATGTACGCGCTCCCCGCCGCCTCTGGTGCCGCCGGCCGGACGGATCTGCATGTTCTCGACCTGAGCGGCATGCTTCCCGGCACGCTCGTGCTGCCCGACTTCTACACCACTGACGAAGACACGCCGCTCGCCATTGCCGCGAACGAACTGCTGGCCAACGATGCGGACATCGACCGTCTCGACACGCTCTTCGTCGATTCTGTCGCGCCGTCCAGCCGCGAAGCGGGCGCCGTCGCGTTCGCCGCCGGAACCGTCACGTACGACCCGACGGCCTCGTCGAACCTCCAGTCGCTTGCGCGAGGCGAAATGCGCATCGACACCTTCACCGCCGCCATCTCCGACGGCATGACCGGCGGCATCGTCACGTCGCTCGTCTCCGTGCTCGTCGTCGGCGTCAACGACACGCCGACCGCGAACGCCGATCTCCGCACGACAAACGAGGACGAAAACCTGGCCTTCGATCCGCGCGTCAACGATGTCGAAATCGACATCAACGGAACGGTTCCCGATGATCGTCTGCGAATCGTGCCCGCGACTGGGGTGCCCAATCCCGGCCTCGCTCAAGTCGATCTCTCGCCGACGAACGCCATTCACGACGCCACCGTCTCCGACCTGCTCAACCAGCTCGCCGACTGGCAGGTCTTCACCAACGCCTTCGACTACACCGTCACGGACAACAGCTTCCTCTTCGCCGTCGAAGACGCCTTCCACGTGCCTGTCGACTCCCCTGCGGTCCTTCTCAACGTGCTGGCCAACGACCGCGACTTCACGGACGCCGTCGGCGCGCTCGTCATCGTCGGCGCCGGCCCCGCCGCGCAGGGGGGGTGCCGTCTCCATCGTCTCCAACGGCCAGTTCATCGCCTATCAGCCGGCGCCCGGCTTCGTCGGCGACGATACGTTCCGCTACACGATCCAGAACGCCCTCGGCGACGTCCAGAACGGCATCGTGGTCGTGCGCGCCGTCGTCCCCGCCTTCAACGGCGTGCTCCACGCGATGGACGACACGTTCACCGTCGCCGCCGGTGAAACCGTGGCTCTCCCCGTGACCGCCAACGACGGCATGCTGCCGGAAGGCGCTGCCGGCCTTCAGGTGACGGAGCTGATTGCGACCTCCATACCCGGCCAGCCGCGTCTCGTCGGCAACGCCTTCGTGTTCGACGCCACCAACGGCGCCACGAGTCTGACGTTCACCTACGCCGTCACCGCGGGCGGGCCCTCCACCTCGCGCGCCGACGTTGCCGTCGCCATCCTTGAACGGCGCGGCACGCTGACCATCGGCGACGACTTCCTCTGCGTCCAGCCCGGGAGCTTCTCGAACCCGCTCGACGTCCTCGTCAACGACGGCCTCGTGGGCGAACCCACTGCACACCTCCGCATCGCCGCCCTCCTCGACTCCGCCACGCACGGGACGCTCGCGATCGATGGCACGGGCCGCGGCCTCGTCTACACGCCGGATCCCTCGTTCATCGGCGTCGAGCGCGTCCGCTATCTCGCCTCCGACGGGGCAGGCGGAACGGGCACCGGCACCGTCGCGATCGCCGTCGGGCGCGTCGAGCCGCTCGCCGACTTCTTCAAGCTCGAAGCGGCCAACACGAACGCCGTCGTCGTCAACGTGCTTGCCAACGACCGCACGCGCCCCAATCCGCCCGGTACGCTCGCGATCCAGTCCATCTCCCCCGCCTCAACCGCGTTCGGCACGATGGCGCTCGGCGCGGTGCCCGGCACCCTGCGCTTCACCGCGACCGGCATCATCGGCCAGACGAACTTCCAGTACGTCGCGGCGGACGTCTCGAATCCCGCGCGGCTGTCCACCGGCACGGTCAGCGTCCTGACCGTCGCCCCCGGCACCTACGCCAACCCGGACCGCTTCCGCGTGCTTGGCGGCGGCGCGGACTATGTGCTCGACGTCCTTCCCAACGACCGCAGCTTCCCCGTCCTCGGGCGGACCCTCTCCATCACGGCCATCGGCACCGGCGCAAACGCTCCGAGCGCGGGCGGCAACGTCGTCATCCAAAACAACAAGCTCGTCTACACTCCGGCAGAAGGTTTCTTCGGTGAGGAGAGCTTCACTTACGCGATGTCCGATTCCGTCGCGTCCGACGTCGCCCAGGTCACGGTCTCCGTCACGAGGGGCGATCTCGTCGCGAGCGCCGACGACTACACCGTGTTCTACGAGGAGCTGACCGGCGGCTCGGCGCGCTCCTTCACGCTTCCGGTGACGCTCAACGACCACATTCTGCCGCCGATGGACCAGATATTCTCGATCACCACGCTCGGCGTCGGCCCCAACGCTCCGAGCGCCGGTGGCAGCGTCGCCATCGCGTCCGACGGACTCTCGCTTGTCTACCGCCCCGCCGCAGTGCCCACGCCCGAGTTCATCGAGACGTTCACCTACGAGATCGCCGACGACGCGGGGCGCCGAGCGTCCGCCCGTGTCCGCGTGTGCGTCAAGGACCACCGTAACCAGCTTGCAGCCGTGACGCAGGACGATGCGTTCGCCGTCGCGGGCAACAGCCTCCACAACCTGCTGCCCGTGCTTGCGAACGACGCCGTCCTCCCCGGCACTGCGGTGGCCTGGAGCGTCGCCGTCGTGGACGCACCGACCGCTGCGGGCGGCGCCATCGCCTTGCAGGGGTCCGTCGTGCGCTACTCCCCGCCGAAGGACTTCGTCGGCCTGGACACGTTCACCTACTCCGTGTCCGACGGGCTGGGCGGCACGGGCGGCGCCACGGTTCGCGTCCGCGTGGGCGACCTGCCGACCGTGACGAGCCGTTTCGTGGCGCTCGCAGGCTCGATCTCCAATGCCTTCGACGTGATCGACAACGACGCCCTGACCCCGGCCTACGTCGGCGAATACGCCCTCGACGCCGTCTTCGGCGCCACGGCGGGAGGCAGCATGTCCCTCGGCTCTGGCGGTAATGTCCTCTACGCGCCTGACGCCGCGTATGCCGGCATCCACCCCTACACCGAGCAGTTCTTCTATACCGTCCTCGACGATTCCGGAATCGCCTGGACCGGTAGGGTCGACGTCGCCGTCCACGATCCCGCATCGGGCTGCGACACCGGCACCGTCACCCTCGTCGTCGAAGGCCGCAACGATGCGCCGGAAATCCACAACGCCACGACGAACGCGCCGATCACCGACAAGGAGACCGCCCTCGTCTTCACCGGCGTCACATTCGTCGAATATGACGAGCAACTCCAGGAGCCGATCGACGTGACCGTCGCGATCGACGATGCGGCCAAGGGCGCGCTCACCAACCTGGGCGCCTTCGCCGACGCCGGCGGCGGCGTGTACGTCCTGTCGAACGTAACGGCCGCGGCCGCGACCGACGCCATACGCCTGCTACGCTACGTCCCCGTCGAGAACCGCATCACCGTTCCCACGAACGAGGTCGTCACCTTCACGATCACCGTCAGCGACCGCAAGGCGCCGCCGGTCACCGACGTGTTGACGACGCTCGAAGTCTGGGCCGTCAACGACGCCCCGCTGATCTCCGGGACGGAGTCCGAGCAGCGCTTCTACTACAAGCTGTCGGTCCGGCCCTTCTTCGCCGTGGAAATCACGGAGGTGGACGATCTGGCGCTACAGCCGCTGGCCGTGACGATCTCCATCGTCGAGTCCACGCAAGGCGTCCTCCAGAACCTCGGCGACTTCGCGAGCCTCGGCGGCGGTCTCTACCGCGCCACCAACATCACAGCCGCCGCGGCCACGCAGCAGCTCCGGGCCCTGGCGTTCGTCCATGCCGGCGCGACCCCTGCGGCCGGAGCGGTCGGGCTCACGACGCACCTCGGACTGGCGGTCGACGACGGCTTCGCCCCGCTCGTGACGGACTCCGCCACAAGCGTCATCGCCATGCAAGCTCCGGCTGGGGCGCTCGACGGCGCCAACGCGACAACGGCCGGCAGCCTCGGGCTGGCGGTGGACATCGGCGCCGACTTCGCCGTCGCGGGCGCGCCGACCGCCGACACCCAGGGGACCGACTCGGGCGCCGCGTACGTCTACCGCCTCGAACCCGGCAGCACGAACATCTGGACGGAATGGCGCCGGCTTCTGCCCGCTTCCGTCGCCGCCGGCAACGAATTCGGCCGGTCGGTCGCCATCGGCGATGACTTCCTCGCCGTTGGAGCCCCCGAACAAGTGCCCGTGGCAGGGCAGACGGGGTCTGTCTATCTCTTCCGCCGCCAGGAAGGCGGCGCGGACAACTGGGGTGAATGGATGCGCATCGCGCCCACGAACCTTCCCGGCTCGTCTCACTTTGGCCATGCCGTCGCCATCCACGGTGATCTGCTCGCCGTCGGCGCGCCCGACGCGACGCTGCCTGGCGGCGCAACCGGCGCGGGCGCCGTGTTCCTCTTCCAACGCCACCACGGCGGTTCCAACGCCTGGGGTGAGATCCTGCGCTGGTCGCCGAGCGGCGTGGGGGCGAACGGTGCGGACTTCGGTTGGAGCGTTGCGCTTTCGGACAGCACACTCATCGTCGGGGCGCCCAAGTTCAACGGCAATACCGCCACAACCGGATGCGAGGGCCGCGTCTTCCACTTCCAGCGCGACGAAGGCGGCGCAGGCGCCTGGGGCCTGCGCCAGAGCATTCCCGGCCCCGACGCGTCCACCGTCGACTTCAACTTCGGCTGGTCCGTCGCCGTCGTTGACAACCGTCTGGCGGTTGGTGCGCCGTTGACCACCGTGGGCAGCGTGTCCAAGGCCGGCCGAGTTTTCCTCTACGAGCGCGCGGTGGCGACAGACGACTTCGCCTACACGCTCTACATCGACCGCATCTCGGATCCCGAGCGCAACTTTGGCTACAGCGTGGCCCTGGACGGCGAGCGACTCCTCGTCGGCGCCCCGATCAATGCAACCGATCCGTATTACGGCGCCGCGTTCCTGTTTGCCAAGCATTCCGGCCACTGGACGCAGACCGAGAAATTCACTCGTCCTGCGGGCAGCGCCAACCTGTTCGGCGCGGCCGTGGCCACGCGCGAGGGCAACGGCATCATTGGCGCCCCCACTTCGCGCATCGGCGACACAAACACCGAACAAGGCCACGTCTTCTTCTATCGCTTCGACTACACCGTGCCCGCCCCCAGAGACGCTCTCACGCCGCGCCAGATCTGGGACCAGTTCAATTTCGGCGACGAGATCGGAAACCCCTGGAACATCGCGACGCTCTGGAGCGGCGCGGCCGATCCCGATGGCGACGGTCGATCGAACGACGAGGAATACGCCTTCATGGGCGATCCGCTCGTCACGCAGGAGAGCGGCATCGTCTGGATTTCCCGCGACGCCGTCGGCAACTGGGTGCTCGAATATGAACGTCGAACGAGCGACCCCGCCCTCGTCTTCACGC
>JAAZAI010000240.1 GCA_012514445.1 Lentisphaerota bacterium | reverse complement strand
GTTCCTCTTCGAGAACTTCGTCGAGGACCGCGACGGCCGTCCCCGACGGGAGCTGGACGCAGCCTACCGCATCCGTCCCGGAGACGCCCTGCTGATCCAGGTGTCCGATCCCGACATGGATGCGACGCCCGAGGCCGACGCCGTTGCGGTGCAGGTCTCCGCCGGCGACCAGCCGCCCCTGACGCTCTCCGCGGTGGAAGAGCGCGATCCGGGCGCGCCCGAGGGCGTCGAGACCTATGTCGGCGGCGTGTTTCATGCGTTGCTCAAGACCGTGGATGCTTCGGATGCCGCCGCCGTGGCGGCTTCGCCGAAGGCCCTGCCGATTCGTCCCGGCGATATCGTCCGGGCCGTCTACCTCGATCGCGAGAACACGCTTCCCGGCATCCCCGTCGACCGCGAGGGGCGGGTGATGGTTTGCGGCGCGGAGCAACCCGTCCTGCAGCTCTATCGCACATGGCGCGAAAGCGTCGAGGACAAGGGCGAGCGCGCCCAGGGCCGATTGAGGCAGATCCAGCGGCGACCGGGCAACGAGCGAGCCACGATGATCCTGCGCGACATCTTCCATGCCGAGCCCATGCCGTCTGCGCTGCTGTCGGCTTCCAACGCCGTGCCCGTCAATGCCGCCGTCCCGATCCCGATCGCCGTCTACGACGCCTCGCGCGCCCGCCATGCCCGGAGCACGCTCCAGGTGGAGGCCATGGCCGCGAGCGAACTCGAGGCGGCCAAGGCGGAGGGGCGCAGCCCCGAAGGCGTGAAAGTCGAGCTTGCCCTCGACGAGCTGCCCAAAGGCATTCGGTTCAAGTCGGAAGCCGGCGCGGTGGCGCAGACGGAGGGGTCAATGCGTTTCTGCGGACTGCTTCGGCTGGCGCTTGGCGCCGACGGTTCCGATGCGGAGATCCTTCCGTCCACGCAGGTCGACGAGGAGGCTCCGCCCGTGCTCCGCACGACCGGAAGCGACCGCATCCTCCTGCGCGTGATCGGCGAAGACGGCGGGGGGCAGATCGAGCGGTGGCTGCGGCTGGTGTCCGATGCGCGGCTTCGGCTGATGGATTCGACGTACGAGGCCGAACGGAACACGGTTCATCTCGGCGACCGCTTCAACGTCCTGCTCGAGGATTTCGAGCGCGACGTTTCGCCGACGCAGGATGTCGTCGTGGTCGAGGCGGAGGCGGCGGGAAGCGGGGTGAAGCGCCGGATCGAGCTGACGGAGACGATGCCACATTCCGGGCGTTTCTCGGGCGGCGTGCGTCCTGTCTTCTTCGGCACCAACGCGGTGCCGGAGGATCTTGGCGACCAACTTCCGGTAGCGTATGGAGACACGGTCGCGTTCCGCTACGAGGACGCGGAGACGGTTCCCGGCACGGCGCCCGGCGTGATATCGGCGGCTGGCGTGGTCAGCCAGGGCGCGGATGGCGACGTGCGGTTGTACAGCAAGCGCTTCCGAAGTCCGGACCAGGCGGTGCAGGTGCAGTTCCGCATGGCGGAATGCCTGTTCGAGGTGGCGAAGGAGCAGCGCAAGCTCGGGCATCTGGACAAGGGCGCGAAATCCGTCGCCGAGGGGCGTCGCATCCTCGAGGCCGCCTTGCGCGAAAATCCCGGCACGGACCATGCCGAGCAGGGCCAGTACCTGCTTGGGCACCTCAACCAGGAACTTGCGGAGGAACGCAAGGACGCCGGAGACATGGACGGGGCGCGACCGTTCTTCCAGGAGGCGATCTCGCGTTTTTCGGAGATTCTGTCGGCCTGGCCCGAGGGACCCTACGCGCCCCAGGCGCAATACCACAAGGCGTTGTGCCTCGAAATGCTCGGAGACTACTCCCGTGCGGGAGAGGAATACGTGAAGATGACCTACCTGCATCCCAACTCCCCTCTGGTGGGCGATGCGACGATCCGGCTGGCCACCTACTACTATTCGCAGGAGAAACGCTACGACACCGCCGCGCGCATTTACGAGAATTTCCACAAGCGCTTCCCCACGCACGAGCGCGCGGCCGCGGCGCTCTTCATGGGTGCGCAATGCCATGTCAAGCAGGCCGAATCGCTGTGGGGAGAGGATTTCGGCAAAGGCGGAATGCCGCCCTTGGTCGAGGAGCAGTACCTGAAGGCCATCGATGCCTTCAATCTGCTCATCCAGACCTATCAGGGCGGCGGCGACGCGGATCAGAAGCTCCGTGCGCAGGCGATGTACTGGGTCGGCGATGCGAGCTGCTGGATCCATGACGACAAGAACGCCTATCTGGCCTTCAAGCGGGTGATCTTCGAATATCCCGAGACGGAGTGGGCGCGGCGCGCCCGCGGCAGGCTCCTCCAGGATGCCAAGCGATTCGAGAGCCTTCAATGAGAGACGACTGGAAAGACAGAACAAACCGGAGTGTCTGCATCGCCGTCGTGGGCGTGGTTCTGGCGGCGGGCACGGCGCTCGCCGCCAAGGAAGATTGGAGCTGGACGCTGCCGGTCGCCCAGTACCGCGAGCTGGACATCCGGCAGCGGGCCGTCGTCGACCGCGCCTCCGACCTCGACCGTCGTGCCGAAACGTCGCGGAAGGAAAGACGCGAGGCCGAGGCGGCGACTTCCTTCCGCGCGGCGGCGCAGGAGTGGAAGCGCTTCATGTTCGAATTCATGGATGCACCGGAGGTCTTCGTGGCCTACGCCCACTTCATGCAGGCCTACAGCCTTCACCAGGCCGGAGACCGGAATGCCGCCGTCAAGCTCTACTCCGAAGTCGCCGACTTCTATCCGGATGCGCCGTCCATGCTCGTGGCGGCGTTGTACTGGCGGGGAATCGCCAAGGAGGAAAACGGCGACGGCGGGCAGGCCGTCGCGGACTGGGAGCTGGCATCGGGTGTTCCCGGAACGGAAGGCCATCCGCTGGCGGTCCAGGCCCTGGAACGACTGGCCTCCGTCGCCTGGGATGGCGGCAAATGGGCCAGTGCCGCCGGGACGTGGGAGACGGTGCTGGATCGCCACCCCGATGCGCCGCGCCAGACGCGCGAGATTGCGGCGAGGCGCCTGGCGCTGTGGCGGGGGCTCCAGGGACAGTGGACGGAAACCGCCCGGATCGTCGACAGAATGGGCGCTGAAACGGATAATCCGACGGGCTGGATGGACGGATTCGTCTGGAACGCCTGGCACGATGACATTCCGAACTGGCTCGGGGACGGCTATTTCAAGCGCAGCGGCGCGGGAGCGCCGGACGCCGCCATCGGGAAGCTCAGGCGGGAGCTGGTCGAGTGGTATGCCGGGCGGCGCGCCGTGCATGCCGATGCCGACAAGGAATGGAATCACGATCTCGCCGTTTTCAACTACCGCCGGATGCTCGACTCCGACAAGGCGCAGGCCGAGGCCCACAAGCTGGTCGCGGCAATGAAGGCGGCGAAACTGGATGCCGAATCCCGCGAGAAATACGCCAGGCGCTTCATCGACATTCTGGTCGACAGCCGACTCCCCGAAGAGGCGCGGTCGCTGCTCGGAATGATCGTCGATTCCATCGAGCGGCTCCGCGTCGCCTACCGGATCGAGGAGCAGACGAGGGACTACGTGGCGGCGGAGGCCGTTCTCGGCGAGCTTGAACTGCAGGGCTCCCCGCAGGTGGTTCGCGAGGCGAAGCGGCTCCGGGCGTATCTCTACAAGGACCGGATGGGCAAGTTCGAGAAGGCGATCGGATATTTCAACGAAGCGGTCGATCCGCCCGAATCGCTGTGGGGCGTCCAGGAGTGCCTGTGGAGACTGGGCCGGAAGGACGAGGCGCAGGCGATGCTGGGCGAGATCGTCGGGGCCTTCCCCAAGGACGCGCCCCGCGCAATGTTCCAGAAGGCGGAGTATTTTCGGCTGGACGGCGAGAAGGCGTCGGCCATCGCCTGCTACCGGCGGATTCTGTCGAATCCCGAATGGAGCCGGTCGGGTGAGGCGTCGCGGGCGCACCAGTCGCTGGAAGGGCTGGGCGTGGAGACCGGAGGAGGCGTCCTGAATGCCGTCAACTAGAAACGGGGGAAGAGAAGCGCGTATGAACGACATGATTTTACAGGCTAGCAGGAAGAGACCCGCGTGCCGCGTGCTCCTGCGCGTCTGCACGGCGCTGTGGCTGCTGCCGGCCGTTTGCCCGGGAGCTCTCGCCCAGGCCGAAGGGGATGCGACCGCCGCGGCCACGCCGCAGCAGCTTGAGCGGCGCGCCTCGCGCATGGTGGCCAGCGCGGTGGAGATGATCAACGGCGGAGACGAGGCGCGTGGCGAGAGCCTGCTCGATGCGATTCCGCGGATGTTTCCCGGAACGCAGGCCTGCTTCAAGGCCCATCTCGAACTGGGGCGGCGACGTATCGCGAAGGGACGCCACGACGACGCCCTGGCACAGCTCAGGCTGGTCGAGGACGCCACCGACGACGACCTGCGCGCGGACGCCCTGAATCTTCGCGCAGCGGCGCTACAGGCGCAGGGACGGTCCGGCGAGGCGGTCTCGCTGCTGCGCCGCATCACGCTGGAGTTTCCCGCGAGCGCGTTCGCCGACGACGCCTACTTCGGAATTGGACAGATCCATTTCGAAGCCGGACGCTGGACACGCGCGCTGGAGGCGTTCGAGCGGGTCGGCACCGCCGCTCCAGGCCATGGCGACGCGAAGACCGATGCCTCCACGTTCGCCGAGGCGGGCCAGCGGCTTTTCGCGCAGGTGTCCGACCGGGATCTGGAGATTCTCCGCAGCCTCGGCGAGACTTCGCGGGTCATGTTCAAGGCCCGGTCGGGGGATGTCGAGACGGTCGATCTGGATCTATTCGGGAGAGGCGGCAGCGAAAGCGTCGCCTCCGTGGAAACCGTCTCGGAGCCCACGGCGCCAGAGGACGGCAAGCTGACTGTGCAGGGAGGAGACGATGTCATCGCGACCTACACCGACAAGACCGATGCCGCCGGGGAGATGAACGTGTCCAGAACCATCCGCGCCGAGTTGGTCTCCACCGGCGTGCTGGCATTCATGGATGGCGCCGGCAGGCAGAGCGTCCGCGCCGTCTTTTCGGGACAACCCGCCTTCCTGCGCCTGCGCGATCTCGATCTCGACACGACGGGAGGCCGCGACCAGGTGGCGGTGAAGGTCGTGGCCACCTTCGTCAAGCCCAGGCCGACCAGCGAGGAAATCGCCCTCGGGGCGGAGGTTCCCGCCGAAGATGTCGTCCTCGAACGGAGTTCCGTCGTCGTCCAGCTTGTCGAGACGGCGGAACGCTCCGGCGAGTTCGAGGGCCGGATCACGCCGATGCCCGGGGACACCAACGCGCCCGTTCGCCTAGCCCCGAACACCCTGGTGGCGGAGGGAGGCGATACGCTGACGGCCACGTATGTCGACAAACGCCATCTCGGGGGCGGGGAAGCCGTGGAACGAACTGCCGCCGCGACGGTCGTCGCCGGAGGAAACCCGGAGCCGCAGAGCATCGTCGCGAATTCGAGCGATCCCGATGTGCAGTCGCGCAAGCTGCTGCTCGAGGCGCAGCTCCTCCACAAGCTCGGAAGCATCTTCAAGGACGTGGGACTCGACGATCCGGCCTCCGCCAAGGCGGCGGAGGGGCTCAGGCTGGTTTCCGAAATCATGGAACTGTCCTCGCGCAGCAACCTCGATCGGTCCGTCATCGAGCAGACGTTCGTGGTGAAATGGAATCTCCAACTTCTCCAGGACAAGCTGCACGCGGCCATCGAGACCTGCCAGGCGCTCGTGCGCCTCTATCCCGACACGGTCTACGCGGATCTCGCGCTCATGCGCATTGCCGCCGTCCGGATCGAATCCGACAACGTGCGGGAGATCGAAAGCGGGATCAACGTCTACCGGTCCGTGCTCAGGCTCCCGAACTCCGGCAGCAAGGCCGAAGCCCAGTACGGCATCGCGCTGGCCTATGACAAGCTCGCGAAGCTTGGAAGACGCTGGAACCAGGAGGCCGCCACGGCGGCGGCGATGCAGGCGTTCCGCACCTGCGCCGAGACCTATCCCGACTCCTCGTTCGCCGGCGAGTCGTTCAAGCGCATCGTCGAATACCAGATCGGCGTCCGCGACTACTCCCGCGCGGTCGAGACGCTCGAGCGCGTCTTCGCGGACTATCCCGACGCGCCCTGGCTCGACGAAATGCTCATGCAATGGGGCATCGTGCTCTACCGGCAGGGCGACCGCGCCGGGGCGGCGGCGAAGTTCCAGCGCGTGCTGGAGGAATACCCGGGAGGGCAGGCGGCGCCGACGGCGGCCGAACTGCTCAAGCGCGTCCGCTAGGCCGGAGGTTTTCAATAGTCAGGACAGACGACGGAAAGGAAATCACAGATGCTGGGAATACTCATGGATGGAGGATGGATGATGCTGCCGCTGCTGGCCTGCTCCGTGTTCGGGCTTGCGGTCATCATCGACCGCGCCCGCGCATTCCGCGCGGCAGGTTCCGCGCACGAGGCGCTGCGCAAGCACGTCGCGGAGGATCTGGCCGAAGGGCACGTGGAGGCCGCAACTCTGCGCTGCGAACAGACGGGAGGACCCGTGGCCGCGACGATCCTCGCCGGACTGCGCCGCTACAAGACGCTGACGGCGGCGCAGCGGCGCCCCGACGAGGTCGAGACGATGGTCTCCAAGACGATGGAGGAGTACGCGCCCAAGGCGCTGCACGGACTCCAGAAGCGGTTGAACTATCTTGTGCTGATCGCCTCGATCTCCCCGCTGCTCGGCATGACGGGAACCGTGACGGGCATGATCCGCTCCTTCGACGTCATGGCCGCCAGCGCCGGACTCGACCCCGGAGCCGTGGCCGGCGGCATCGGCGAGGCTCTCATCACGACCGCGGCCGGGCTGCTCATCGCGATTCCCGCCGTGGTCGCCTACAGCGTCTTCACGAAGCGCATCGACGACTACACCGCGACAATGGAGAGCAGCCTCTCCGACATCGTCGACTTCATCAACGGAATCTAGGCATGCGACGAGCGCCCCGCGCAAACATCGACATCGACGTCCAGTCCTTTTCGGACATCGCGTTCCTGTTGATCATCTTCTTCATCCTGACGACCAGCCTGAGCCGTCCGATGGGGCGCGTGCTCGACATGCCGTCCGCATCCAAGCCGGACGCGCGCAAGGTCGAGGGCGGGACACCGACGGTCAACCTGCTCGCCGACCGGATCCTGTTCGGCGAGGGCGGGGAGGACGAAGGCCGCGAGATGACGCTCTCGGAACTCCGCTCCGAGTTGCTGGGGCGGCACCTCGCGTCGGCGTCCGAGTCCGACAGGATGGTGGTGGTCGAGATCGCCGACGATGTCGCCTACGACCGCTACTACCGGGTTGTCGCCATGGTTTCGGAGACGGGCGGCATCGTCGCCATGATGACGGAGTGAGCAGACTCCCATGATCAAACGTAAGAAACAGATGTCGCTGCTGATCATCCCCACCGCGTCCATGGGGGACATCGCCTTTCTTTTGATCATCTTCTTCATGCTGGCCAGCAATTTCATGAAAAGCGCGAACGTCGTGGCGGAAGAGCCCGCGAGCCCGGACGTGGAGGCACAGGAGCCGCCGCAGGTCTCGGTCGTGCTCGACCGCGACGGACGGCTGTGGCTGCAGGGCATCGAGATCGGCGTGGCGGAGCTGACCGCAGGTGTCCAGTCCGGCATCGGCGAGGATCGCCGCAGGCCGGTCCATGTGAAAATCGACAAGAGTCGCCAGGGGAGCGACTTCCTCCCCGTGATCGAAGCGCTCTGCCAGGCCGATGTGAAGATCATGCTTGTCGGCACCCGGGAGGATGCCGTGTCTGCCGAAAGCGGGAATCAAGGGAAACGAGGGGGAAAATGAAGAATTTCGATCCAGATGTGCTGTTGGAGGCAACGAGCCGGTCCACGATGGGCACGGCGTTGCTGCTGTCGCTCGCCATCCATGCCTGCGTGGTCTTCGGCACGTCGTTTGGGCTCTACCGGGAATGGAAGGCGTACGGTCTCCATTCGCCGTCCACGATCAAGCAGATCAAGAAAGAGCAGGCCGAGCAGGTGCGCGAGGTCGCCCGGCGGCAGGAGGCCGAGAAACGAGCGGCGGTCGCCGAAGAGGATGCCGGAAAGACCAAGAAGCCGTCCGCGTCTCCGGCGGATCCAAATGCCGAGAAACCGCCCGTCGCCCCCGAACTCGAACCCCTGCCGCCGAAGTCCGAATTCCAACTGGGCGAGGATTTCGACATCTAGCTTCCTTTTGCGGACGAAAGCGACGACATGATCGGCAACGACAGGAAACACGCCCCGCCGGAAGGCATGGAGCGCGGGACAATCACGCAGCGGATCGCAGATGCCGCCTGCGGAGTTCTGGCGCGGATCCATGCTTGGCTGGGGCGTCTGTTTCGGGTTTCGGTCGCGTTGCTCTGGCGTGTCCAGAAGCGCGTCCCCATGCCGCTCAAGTTCTTTTCTGCATTTCTCCTCCTCGCCGCGTTGATGGAAGGCGTAGTCCGTTTCTTTCCGAATGGGTATCTGGCGTGGACGGAGTGGACTGACGATCTTCTGCGGCTGCTGGACCGTTCGGGCCGGCTCGCCGACGGCCTGCGTGTGCAACGACTCGCTCGCATTGGCGTGGCCGCCTGCCTGTCCGCCGCGTTCGCTGCTGGATTGCGTCGGAAATGGACTCCTTGGGTGCTCAAGGCCGTTCTGGCACTCGTCTTCTTGGTCTGGGTCGAGGCCTTCTCCTGGTCGCTGTCCGCACCTGCCGCGCTCCATGCGGCGGATTTCCGGATGTTCGACGCCGCGTCCCGGAACGATCTCTGGGCGGCGGCCTTCGCCGCGGGAGGGATGGCACTGCTTCCGCCCCTCGGCGTGCTCCTGTTGCTTGCGCTGGCGGATACGCGCCGCTGGTACGTGCGCGAGACCGGCACCGGCCTTTCGGCAGGGGATCGCCTGGTCGAATCGCTGCGCACGGGAGGTGATGACCCCCGCTTCCGGACATCGGGCTATTGGTCGGTCGGACTCTTCCTCGCCGTGATCGTCGCGCCTTTTTTTATTCGCGGATGTGGCTGGGAGGATCCCTACGGACTTGTCAAGGGCGATGGTGCTCCCGATCCCGAAACGGTGGTGATCAAGCGGGTCGCGCGCCCCGAGAAGAAGAAGCTCCTCGTCAATGCCTGGAGTCCCTACATCTTCGACCGGATGAAGATCGACGACACGGACGTGATGGAGAAGCTGCTCGAAGAGACTCTGGACGCATATGCCGTGCAATCCGACAAAAAGGACGAAAAGAGCGGCAAGAAGGGGCGCAAGGCCGGATGGCCGAAAGGCATGGAGGACGCCGTCGTCCGGTTCATCCGGCTCAAGTATTCCGGCGGCGACTGGGATCAGGACATGGGCAAGGGGGCCGACTACAATCTGCTTCTCCATTTCAACCAGGTCACCGGCTTCCCCATCGCGGGCGACACCGAGGCCATCGAAGTTTCCCGTCTTCGCCGCTTCCCCGCCGACCGGGCGCCGCCGTTCGTGTTCCTGACCGGACGGGGCGGCATCGGCCTGTCCGAAACCGACATCAAGACCCTGCGGTGGTATCTCGAAGACGAGGGCGGCATGCTCTTCATCGACAACGGCGGCGGCCAGTTCGACCGCAGCGTCCGTTCGCTGATCGCCCGGTTGCTTCCCGGCAAAACCGTTGTCGACATCGCCAACGACGACCCGATCTACCGCGCCCCGTACGTGTTCCCCAACGGCGCCCCGCCGTTCTGGCACCATGGCGGCAATCGCGCCCTCGGCGTCAAGATCGACGGCCGCTGGGCCGTCTTCTACCACCCGGGCGACATCAACGACGCCTGGAAGGATGGGCACTCCGGCGCCGCCAAGGAAGTCGCGAACCAGGCGTACAAGCTCGGCGTCAACGTCATGTACTACGCGTTCAACGCCTACTACGCCAGGCACTTCGAACAGGAAGGGAGATGACGCATATGCCAGAGAATGAAGGACGAGTTTCCTCTTCATGCCACCCCCGGAGACTGGCCGCGGAGT
>JAAZAI010000239.1 GCA_012514445.1 Lentisphaerota bacterium | reverse complement strand
CGCAGCATGGTCGTCACCAAGGCCAAGCCCCTGCCGGTGGAGTGCATCGTCCGCGGCTACCTGGTGGGGAGCGGATGGAAGGAATACGCCAAGTCCGGCACGGTCTGCGGCATGCCAATGCGAAAGGGATACGAACAGGCAAGCCAACTCGACACGCCGATCTTCACGCCCAGCACCAAGGCGGAATCGGGACATGACGAAAACATCTCCATCGACGAAATGCGCCGCCTGGTCGGCACGGAAACGGCCGACGCGGTCATCGACGCCTCGATCCGCCTCTATGCCGCCGCAGCCCAACACGCACGCACGCGCGGCATCATCATCGCCGACACGAAGTTCGACTTCGGCACGGACGCGAACGGCACGCTCGTCCTGGGCGACGAAGTCCTCACGCCCGACTCCTCGCGCTTCTGGCCCGCGGCCGAATACAAGACCGGGGCCAACCCGCCGAGCCTCGACAAGCAGTTCGTGCGCGACTGGCTCGACAGCGTCGCCTTCAACCACAACCCGCCGGCGCCGGCGCTGCCCGACGACATCGTGATGAAGACGCGCGAGCGCTACCTCGAGGCGCTGCGAATCCTCGCCGGCAAGTAGCGGTCCCTTCGCACGATGCTGAAGTACTTCCTCAGAAGGCTTCTGCTCGTGGTGCCGACCTTCCTCGGCATCACGCTCGTCTGCTTCGCGCTCACCCAGTTCGTCCCCGGCGGCCCCGTCGAGCAGCGCCTCCTCCAGATGCGCGGCCTCATGGGCGCCGAGGGCGCCGCCTCGGCCTCCGCCGCCAAGGGCGGCGCCGCCAGCGTCACGGAGGCGATGCGCCAGGATCTGATGCGACACTACGGCTTCGACCAGCCGCTCCACGTGCGGTACAAGCGCTGGCTCGTGGACGACCGCCTCGGCCTGGCGATGAAGTCCTATCATTACACGGACAAGAGCGCCTGGCAGCTCATCGCCACGCGCATCCCCGTGTCGCTCGCCTTCGGCCTCACGGGCTTCTTCCTGAGCTACCTCGTGTGCGTCCCGCTCGGGATCGCCAAGGCGCTGCGCCACGGCACGCGCTTCGACTTCGCCTCCTCCGCGATCGTCTTCATCGGCTACGCCATCCCGTCCTTCGCGCTGGGCATGGTCCTCAAGATGCTGCTCTGTGGAACGGTGGACTCGCTCTGGGATTTCTTCCCGCTCGGGGGCGTCGCCTCGGACGGGGCGCCCTTCCTGTCGCCGCTCGCGCGTTTCGCGGACCGCCTCCGGCACATGGCGCTGCCCGTCGCCTGCTACGTGGCCGGCAACTTCGCCATGCTCACGCTGCTGATGAAGAACTCGCTGCTCGACCAGATGGGCTCGGACTATATCCGCACCGTGCTCGCCAAAGGCGCCACCCGCCGCCGCGCCGTCTGGGGCCATGCCCTGCGCAATTCGCTCATCCCCATCGCCACCGGCTTCGGCGGCATCCTCACCGTGATGTTCGCCGGCTCCGTCATCATCGAAAAGGTCTTCGAAATCCCCGGCATGGGCCTGCTCTCCCTCGAGGCCATCGGCACGCGCGACTATCCGGTGTTCATGGCCATCCTCGCCCTGACCTCCATCCTCGGCCTCCTCGGCCAGATCCTCTCGGACCTCTGCTACGTCCTCATCGATCCCCGCATCCGCTTCACGCGATGACGGGATCCAATTCCTTGACTCGCCGGGCGGGAAATGTCAGAATGCAAGGAAGTAAGGAAAAAAGGATTCTAACGGAAAGGAGGAACCATGATCGCCAAGCTGACGAGCAAGAACCAGTTGACGCTGCCCAAAGGGGTAGTGGCACAGTTCGCCGGGGCGAAATATTTCGCGGTTTCAACCGAATACGGGCGCATCGTCCTCGAACCGGTCAACACGACCTCCCTCATGGCCGTGCGCGAGAAACTTGAAACACTCGGCATCGATGAAAAGGATGTCGGGGACGCCGTTGCCTGGTCGAGAAACAAAAAATGAGGCCGCTTCGCGTCGTGCTCGATACGAACGTTCTGCTGTCGGCGCTCCTGTTCAGATCCGGACGGCTGCGATGGATCGAACATCTTTGGGTTCGCGGGCAGATCGTTCCCCTGGTCTCGAAAGCGACGACGGAGGAGCTGATCCGCGTCCTGGAATATCCGAAGTTCCGCCTGTCGCCCTTGGAGCGGCAGACCGTCCTCGAAGCGTTCCTGCCCTTCGCGGAGGCGGTCTTCGTGGAGGGCTCGGCGGGGAGCCCACCATGCCGCGATCCCCACGACGTCCCGTTTCTGGCGCTGGCACGCCGAGGCCACGCGAATTATCTCGTCAGCGGCGACGCCGACTTGCTGTCAGTCAAAGAATCCCCGCCATTTTCCATCGTGACGCCGGAAGCTTTCAAAACCATCCTCAACTCCATCAAGGGAATTCAATGAAGACGGCGATCCTCCACCCGGCCTCGTTTACGATCACAAAAACCGAACCCGGCGGCACAAGCGGAGACATCAGCCTGAAGCCCGCTCAATAGTCCAGCCGCCAAAGGTTCTCGAACACGAACATACCAGGCGATTGCGGAAGCGGTGCCCTAATGCTATACTCCGTGAATATTCGGTAGCACGAACGCCGATCCCGAACCCGAGCCGTCCGGTCGCCCGGTTATTCCGACTTCTGCCACGACATCTCGATGAACGCCCACGCTCTAACTCCGCGATTCTCCCGACGTTCAGGCCAGGCCTGGGCGCGTTTCCGCGCGCATCGCCGCGCCTGGGCGTCGCTCTGGATCCTCGCGGGACTCTACGCGCTGAGCCTCGGCGCCGAACTGCTCTGCAACGACAAGCCGCTGCTCCTGCGCTCCGGCGGGCGCACGTTCCTCCCCGCGTTCCGCTCCTACACGCAAGACGCCCTCCTCGGCAACGGCGTCCACACGCGCATGACCGACTACCGCGGCTTCCTCGCGGATCACGCCGACCGCGTCGACGCCGTCGTCCTCGCGCCCTTCCGCTCCGGCGTCCACCAGACGTTCGCCGCGGCGGACGTCGATCCCTACCGCCGCATCGCCCTCGACCTTGCGCCCGTCTCCCACGCCGCCGCCGTCCAGTTCACGCCCAACTTGACGATTCTCCACGCCTACGGCGACACGAACTACTTCACCGGCGCACTCGCCGCACTGCCCGACCTCCTGCGCGACGCGCCCGACTTCCAGCGGGGCGTCGCCGCGCGACTGCGCAACGAAGCAGCCCCCGCCATCGATCTGCCGTTCGCCGGCGGCACCGTGTCGCTGGCGCCCTTCGCCCCCCGCCCCGCGCCGCCGGCGAGCTTCCGCGCCATCTTGCGCAGCCCGGATCACATCAGACCCGGGCGGGTGCGCGTGGCGCCCGCCCGCGTCGCCGAGGCTCTCGCCGCGTGGCGGAGTCTCTCGAAGGCCGACGTCTCCAACGTCCTCGCCGCCGCGACCGTCGCGCGGGGCGGCGACTGGGTCGCCCCCGTGCCGGTGCTGGGCGCCTCGACGAACGACCCGATCGCCGAAGTCCGCGTCGCCTACGAAACCGTCTCGTGGCCGTTCCGGCCCGTGCCGGGCCATCCGATGGGCTTCGACTCGTCGGGGCGCGACGTCTTCGCACGCGTCGTCTACGCCATGCGCACCTCGTTGACCTTCGGTCTGGCGCTGGTGGCCGCGACGCTGCTGCTGGGCGCCGCCGCCGGCGCCGTGCAGGGATATTTCGCCGGATGGGTGGACATCGCCGGGCAGCGCTTCACGGAGATCTGGGCGGCCCTGCCCTTCCTGTACATCATGATCCTGCTCGGCAACACGCTCGGGCGCAGCTTCGGTCTGCTGCTCGTCTGCTACGCCGCCTTCAACTGGATCGGCGCGGCGGCGTACGTGCGCGCTGAGTTCCTGCGGCTGCGCACCCGGGCGTTTGTCGACGCCGCCCGCTGCCAAGGCCTCTCCAGCGCGCGGATCATCTTCCGCCACGTTCTGCCCAACGCGCTCACGCCGATCATCACGTTGCTGCCTTTCGCGCTCGTCGGGGCGATCGGCTCGCTGGCCGTGCTCGACTACCTCGGCTTCGGTCTGCCCGCCGGCTCGGCGAGCTGGGGCGAACTGCTCAACCAGGCGCAGACATTCCGCAAAGCCTGGTGGCTCATCCTGTATCCCTCGCTGGCGCTTTTCACTGTGATGCTGCTCGGCGTTTTCATCGGCGAAGGCCTCCGCGACGCCCTCGACCCCCGACCGTATTCGAAATTATCATGAAGCCCATCCTCGACATCCGCGATCTGCACGTCGTCTTCGACACGCCCGAAGGCGTGGTGCATGCCGTCGACGGCGTGTCGTTGCATCTGGACGCCGGTGAGACGCTCGGGCTCGTGGGGGAGTCGGGCTGCGGCAAGTCCGTCACGGCCATGAGCGTCTTGCGGCTCGTGCCGAATCCCCCGGGCCGCATCGCCTCGGGCGCGATCGCCTTCGACGGACAGGACATCGCAACGCTTCCGCTCGACGCGCTGCGCCGAATCCGGGGATCAGCGGTCGGCATGGTCTTCCAAGACCCCATGACCGCGCTCTCGCCGCTCCACAAGATCGGCGACCAGCTCGTCGAGGCCATCCGCCTCCACCGTCCGATGACGCGGCGCGATGCGCTCGCCCTGGCCGCCGACGGGCTCGCGAGGGCCGGCATCGAGGATCCCGCGCGGTGCCTCGGCGAATACCCGTTCCGCCTCTCCGGCGGCCAGCAGCAGCGCGTCATGATCGCCTCGGTGCTGATGACGAATCCGCGGCTCATCATCGCGGACGAGCCGACGACCGCGCTCGACGCAACGGTCCAGGCGCAGGTGCTCGAGCTGATGCGCAAGGCCAAGGGCGACGAGACGGCGCTGCTGCTCATCACGCACAACATGGGTGTCGTCTGGAACACATGCTCGCGCATCGCCGTGATGTACGCCGGCGAAATCGTGGAGACGGGCCCTGTGAAGGAGGTCTTCCGCGATCCGCGCCATCCCTACACGCAGGCGCTGCTCGACGCCATGCCCGCCAACGGCCGCCCCGGCGAACCGCTGGCCGCCATCCCCGGCTCCGTGCCATCCCCCCTAGCCTTCCCCGCCGGCTGCCGCTTCCATCCGCGCTGCGCCTTCGCCGTGCCAGCGTGCGCCACCGCCCACCCGGAACTCGCCGGCGCCGGCGGCCACGCCGCCCGCTGCCCCGTCTGGGCGAAAGACAAACCAGCAGAAGCCAGAATCCAGAATTCAGAATCCAGAATTCCCTCTTCCAACATTCCAGCTTCCAGTCTTCCAACTCCTGACTCCTGCCTCCTGACTCCTGACTCCTGCGCCGCCGTCCGCGACGGCGACGTTTTCCTCGAAGCGCGCGGGCTGCACAAGCGCTTCAAGGGCGTCCATGCCGTCAACGACGTCTCGCTGCGGCTACGTCCCGGCGAAACGCTCGCCATCGTCGGCGGCTCGGGCTGCGGCAAGACCACGCTGGCGAGGATGCTCGTGGGGCTTGAGACGCCCAGCGCCGGTGAAATCCGCCTCGACGGCGCCCTTGTTCCCGCGCGACGTCCGTTCGCGATGCGTCGCGACATCCAGATGATCTTCCAGGATCCGTATTCCTCGCTCAACCCCCGCATGACGATCGCGGACATCGTCACCGAGGCCGCCATCGTCCACGGGCTCGTCAAGCGCCGCGACCGCATGGCGGAGGCGCAGCGGCTGCTGGCGCAGGTCGGGATGCCGCCCGAGGCGGCCTTCCGCTACCCGCACGAATTCTCCGGCGGCCAGCGCCAGCGCATCAGCATCGCGCGCGCCATCGCGCTCAAGCCTCGGATCATCCTCTGCGACGAGCCCGTCAGCGCGCTCGACGTCTCGGTGCAGGCGCAGGTTCTCAACCTCCTGGCCGATCTCCAGCGCGAGCTGCGCCCCGCCTATCTCTTCATCACGCACGACATCGGCGTCGTTCGGCGCATGGCGCACCGCATCGCGGTGATGCACGCCGGGGCGATCGTGGAGGAAGGCCCGGCCGCCGCGATCCTCGCCGCGCCCGCGCATCCCTGCACCCAGGCCCTTCTCGCCGCGGAGCCCGGGATCAGGTACTAGCGGCTAGGGGCTAGCGGCTAGACCACTTGCCCTGAGCAAGCCCCGGGATTGACGAGGGGCTCGTCGAAGGTCCGGGTTGGTTTGCCGAAGGCGGGTGCGCAAGACGCCCCCGAATGCAGCTCGCCGGGCTTGTCCTGAGCAGCCGTAGGCGGAGCAGGGAAGGCCTCGCCCCACCTGCTTCGCAACCAGCTTGTCGAGATGACTGCAGTGAAACTCATGCAATCACGCACTCCCACCTCGAATGGCGCCGGCAGGCTGGCGCCATTCGGGTAGTCTCTACTTGGCGCGCTTCGGGCGGACGGGGCCGCTGCGTTTCTTGTCCACATTCTTCGCGGACGCCTTGACGACAGGAATCGACTCGTCGAGCGGGTAGTTCTTGCGGACGCGCGATTCGATCTTCCGGACTTCCTTGCCGTTCTCGGGGGTGAGCTTCGCGCAGAGGAGCAGGTCCGTGAAGCGGACGTTGCGGCTCATGCGGCTGACTTCGCCTGCGGGCTCCTTGAAGCTCGTCTTCAGGTAGTGCTGCTTGATCGCCTTCGACAGGGACTCGAGCAGCGCGCCGTCGCGGGGAAGCAGGCTCAGCTCGTCCAGGCGATACAGGAACGCCTCGGCCGAGACGCCGAAGCGCGCCTTCATGCGCAGAAGCATCTCGAACGTCCATTGCTCGGGCAGGATGCCCGCCCGCGCCACGCTCGTCTGGACGGCGGTCTGGGGCATGAGCATGACTGCGGCGAAGCGCTTCGCGAAGTGGCGGGTGCCGTCCGTGTCGTAGACCAGGGCGTTGCCCGTGCGCGTGTAGAGGAAGATGTTCGCCAGTTCGTACATGATCTTGAAGAGCTGCCGCTCGGGCGTCATCGCGTCGGAGACGACGATGAAGGCGTTGTTGTTCTTCGCGTCGAAGAAAGACAGGCTCTCCAGGGGCGCGGGCAGCTGCGAGAAGATCACGCGCAGCCCGTTGTTCTCCAGAAGCTCGACGTAGTCGAAGGCGACCGCGGAGGCGATGCCGAAGTGCATCCTGACCAGAGAGGCAAGCTGCTCGGCGCCGTTCGCGTCGACGTTGAACGAGACGTTCAGGGGAATCGTGGCGTGCTTGTTGACGCCGCACATCGTCTCGAGGGCGAGATGGTCGAGAATGCGCTGGAGCAGCATCGCCACGACCCGCTCGTCGATCGCGGCGTCCTGCTCCGCCGTCTGGGTGCAGCGCAGGATGCCGCGCGCCGAGAGGGGCTCGTAGAGGCGCTCGTCCGGCGAGAGCGTGGCGGGGATACCGGCACCGTCGCCGACAGGGGTGCCCGCACCGACCGCGCCAGCCTCCGCGCTCTGCGCGGCCAGCTCGCTACGCGG
>JAAZAI010000029.1 GCA_012514445.1 Lentisphaerota bacterium | reverse complement strand
CTCTTGCCGAGGTAGTGGTCGATGCGGAAGATCTGGTGTTCGCGGGCGTGTCGCTTGAGAAAGGCGTCGAGGACTTCGGCGGAGCGCGCGTCGGAGCCGAAGGGCTTCTCGATGAGCAGGTGGCGGTGCGGCGAATCCGGAGCGGGCTCCGCCAGGAGGCCGGCCTCGGCGAGGCGGTCGACGAGCGGCTGCATGGCCGCCGTCGGCACGGCGAGGTAGTAGAGGCGGCTGAAGGGCGCGGGAGTCTCGAGGCGGTCGAGATCGTCGAGGCAGGCGGCGAGACGGACGAAGGACGCCGGTTCGGCGTCGTCGAACTGCACGTAGCCAAGGCGGTCGAGGAAGGCGTCGCGCGCGCTGGCGGGGGCGTCGATGGGGAGCGTCTGCGCGACGCGCGCGCGGAAGGCCGCGTCGTCGAGGGCGGTGCGACCGCAGCCGACGATGCGCGAGGTGGCGTGCAGGAGCGAGAGGGCGTGGAGCTGGTAGAGCGCGGGCAGCAGCTTGCGCGAGGCGAGGTCGCCGGTGGCGCCGAAGAGGACGACGACGCAGGGCGCGGCGTTGACCTCCATGCAGAAGCGCGCGGGCGGGATTTTGGCGGGGGTGGCTGGCATGGCGGTCATTAGACTCGATTCGCGGGCCGGTGTCAATTCGGAACCGCCGGAAACGATACTATGGCGAGAGGTGCTTGGTAAAGCGACGATGCGGCATGGGAAGGCGCTGGCGCACCCGCGCCTTCGCGGACGGCGCGACCGCCGTTCCTCTCGTTCTACGAATCCACCCTGACCTCTTTGTCTCTAAAAAAAAGACAGTTTTGCGTTGAAGTTTCTCTTAAAAAGAGATAATATGGCGACCTGAATTCATAGGAGGCACCCCATGCGCGACGTTTTGGAAACCATTGTCTCGGATTTTTTCAGTTTCGCGATCCCGCCGCTTGTGAAGCGCGAGAGCGTTTTCCCGACCCTGCCCGGAAAGGCGACCGTTGTCATGGGGATGAGGAGAACCGGCAAGACTTATTTCTGCTATCAGCAGATTCGAGGGCTGTTGGAGTCCGGCGTCGACCGGTCGCGGATTCTCTATCTCAATTTCGACGATGAACGCCTTCTCGACTTCACCGTCCGCGATTTTCAGTTGCTTCTCGACGTCTTCTACTCCAGATGGCCTGAGAACAAAGCGCGTCTATGCTATTTCTTCTTTGATGAAATCCAGATGGTCGACAACTGGGAGCGGTTCATCCGTCGTTTGATCGACACGGAAAACGTCCAGATCGCCTTGACCGGATCTTCTTCGAAGCTCCTCAGCGGCGAGATCGCCACGTCGCTTCGCGGACGGACGTTGAACTGCGAAATATTCCCGTTTTCCTTCCGTGAATTTCTTCTCGCCAGTGGAGTCTTCGTCGGCATTCCGAAGCAACCGAACAGCGCCGAGTCCGCCAAACTGCGCAAGGCCATCGGCGACTATGTCGAGGCTGGCGGGTTTCCTGAAACGCTGGGGCTGAATCAGACCCTGAGACGCGATGTTCTCCAGTCCTATGTCGAAGCAGTGCTTTTCAAGGACATTGTGGAGCGTCACAAAGTCTCCAACGTGCTTGCGCTGCGCCACCTTTTTTCCGCGATCTTGAATTCGCCCGCCCAGCAGTTCAGCGTCAATAAATTTTTCAACACGCTCAAGAGCAAGGGCGTTTCCTGCACCAAGAACGCGCTTTACGAATACATGGATCACCTTTGCGACGCCTATTTCGCCCATCGGCTTTCCATCCATGCCGATTCCGAACGCGTGAGGCAGGTCAACCCCGAGAAGGTCTACAGCAACGACTCGGCATTCCACAGTTGCTTCATGCCGCCGAACGTCGGGTCTCGAGGTTCTCTTCTTGAAACATTGGTATTCCTCCACCTCCGGAGACAGCAGCACAACTTGTCCTATGTGCGCACGCGCGAGAATCAAGAAATCGACTTTCTCGACATTGCTCCCGCCACAGCCAAGGAGCGTCTCATACAAGTGTGCGAAACTCTTTCGGCCCCCGATACCGCTGCGCGCGAGCTGAGAGGGTTGACTTCACCGCCCAAGGCGCTTTCCAATGCCGAAAAATGGATCGTCACGTGGGACGAGTCGCGAAGTCTCGACGGCGGCGTCAAGGTGGTTCCGATCTGGAAATTCCTGCTGTCGTGAGCCTCGGAGTCGATAGCCGAAAAAGATGCAAGCCAATTCGCCAGACATGAAAGTCCTCCTGATCACGCCCCCGATGGTGCAAATCAACACCCCCTATCCCGCCACGCCGGTGCTGACGGGATTCCTCCGGGAGCAGGGCGTCGACGCCGTTCAAGCCGATCTGTCGCTGGCCGTGGCCCTGAAGCTGTTTTCGCGGGAGGGCGTCCTGAAGGCCGCCGAGGCGGGGGCGGCGCTCGCGGCCCCATCGGCCCATCTCGCCGCGTTCCTCCGCGATCGCGACCGTTATCTGCGGGGCGTGGACTGCGCGGTGTCCTTTCTCCAGGGGCGCTCGCCCGAGCTGGCCTGGACGCTCGGCCGCCGCGGCTTCCTCCCGGAGAACACGCACTTCCGCGAGCTCGATCCCAGCGGCGAGGGGCTGGCCGAGGAGAATCTGCGCGACTTCTTCGGCATCCTCGGCATCCACGACCGGGCGAAGCTCTTCGCTTCGCTCTTCCTGGACGATCTCGCCGACATTTTCCGCGAAGCGTTCGATTCCGAGTTCGGCCTCTCGAAGTATGCCGAGCGCCTGGCCGTCGCGGCGCCGTCCTTCGATCTCCTCCACGTGCGGCTTGTCGCCGACAATCCGACTGTTCTGGACGCGATGATCGACGCCATGACCCGCGAACTGCTGGAACGCCACCGGCCGGACGTCGTCGGGCTGACCTGTCCCTTCCCGGGCACGGTGTACGGCGCCTTCCGCGTGGCGGGGTGCGTACGCCGCCACGCGCCGGGGACGATGATCGTGCTGGGCGGCGGCTACGTGAATTCGGAGCTGCGCGAACTGGACGATCCGCGGGTGTTCGACTTCGTCGACGCGGTCTGCTTCGACGAGGGCTTCGGGCCTTGGCTCGGGATCGTGGGGAAAGGCGAGCGGCAGAACATTCTGACGCGCGAGGGGTTCGCGCCGGCGAAGCCCCGCGAGCCGGAGCCTTTCCGCGTGCGCGTCTCCGACTACACGGGGCTCGAGCTCGACCGGTATCTCGCGCTCGTCGAGACGGCGAACCCGATGCATCGCCTCTGGTCCGACGGACGCTGGCTCAAGGCGCAGCTCTCGAACGGATGCTACTGGCACCGGTGCGCGTTCTGCGACGTGGGGCTCGACTACATCGGCGCCTACGCCGCGCCGGCCCCGGCGCAGGCGGTGGACGCGCTCGCCGCGATGAAGTGCGCCACCGGCCTCAACGCCTTCCACTTCACCGACGAGGCGCTGCCGCCCGCGGTTCTGCGGGGCGTCTGCCGCGAGATCGCGTCCCGCGGCGAGGCCTTCTCCTGGTGGGGCAACATCCGCCTCGACGCGGCGTTTGACGACGCGCTTGTGGCGCAGATGGCCGAGTCCGGCTGCATCGCCGTGTCGGCGGGGCTGGAGTGCGCGAACGACCGACTGCTCAAGCTCATGAACAAGGGCATCACGCGCCGCCGCGCGCGCGAAGTCTGCGAGCGCCTCGCGGCCCGTGGCATTCTGGTGCATCTCTACCTCATGTACGGTTTCCCGACGGAGACGGCCGAGGAGACGATTGATGCGCTGGACTTTGTGCGCGTACTTTTCGCGGACGGGTTGGTCCAGTCCGCGTACTGGCATCGATTCGCGCTGACGGTTCACAGCCCGATCGCGAAGGATCCCGACCGGTTCGGAATCCGGCTCAAGGCGGAGCCGCGAAGCGATCGCGTGTTCGCACGCAACGAGATCGGGTACGAGGAGGCCGGGGCGCCGGACCACGCGGCGTTGGGGGAGGGGCTGCGCGTGGCGACGTATAACTTCATGCGCGGCGCGGGCCTCGAACTGCCGATCGAGTACTGGTTCGGCGGTTCTCCGCGGCGTCGCCGCTCCAAGATGAAGGAGTAGAGGAGGGTGTACCCGATGAAAACGGTGACAGGCAAGAAGTTCAGACTTCCTGGCCTCGGGCGGGTTCCAAGGGGTTTTCCCGGAAACGGGCTCGGCGCTTTTCATTCGATTTCTTGCATTCTGGGCGTGCCGACCCGACACCAGTACCGACACGGCTACGACGCGTCGCCCACTCGAATGGCTTCGCCGTTCGCTTCGGGGCTCGCACGGCCGCATGCATTGGCGGCAATCGCTTGCCGCCAACGGGCAACCCGTCGTAGCCGGGTTGGTACTCTGCCACGGCCGATACCGCTGAGAGGCTGCTGTCCAAAAGTGCCATTTCGGTTTCCGCCCAGGCCAGGAATTATCCACCCCCTGGTGGGCGTTTCTTGGCGACCCAATGTTTCCATGCAGGACGTCTGCGAGGTGTTGTCCCTGTGCAAGCGAGTCGGGCTTGGGGACTTGTTGCCGATCCAGCTCAGCGACGGCCCCGCGCAGGAGCCGGATCTTGAACCGGTCAATTGACGAGGCACATGAGCCTTCTGCGCCTGCGGAGTCTAGATGGGTTCAACCGCGCAACAAGGGTCGTTTTCAGTTTCAGCTTGATTCCGCGGCGCTTTCTGGAGTATTGTCCTTAAATCCCTTTGATTCAGGGCCCTTAGCTCAGCGGTCAGAGCTGGGGACTCATAATCCCTAGGTCGGGGGTTCAAGTCCCTCAGGGCCCACCATCTCGCAACACACACTCCGCCCCCCGCAAGCCGCGCGGCGGAAACAGGACATCGCAAGCCATGGCAAAAGAAGACAGGAACCTCGCCCACGCCGCGCCCGAAACCATCGACGAACTCGAGGCGTTTAAGGACTGGTGGGACGCCCACGGCAACAAGGTTACGATCGTGCTGATCGCCATTCTGGCCCTGGTCGTCGGCTTCCAGCAGTTCACCCGCTGGCGCGAGAAATCCGCCGAACGGGCCATGTCCGCCTTCGATCAGGCCCGCACGCCCGAGGCGCTCGAGGAGCTCATCGCCGCCGGCAAGTCCGCCGCCGTCACGCCGCTGGCGCGGCTCCGCCTCGCCGGCGTCTACTTTGCCGAGGGCAAGTACGATCTGTCCCAGTCGGTCTACGACGCCTTCCTCAAGAGCAACGGCAAGCATCCCCTCGCCGACGTCGCGAAGCTCGGTCTGGCCCACTGCCTGGAGGCCCAGGGCAAGGTCGCCGCGGCCGCCGCGGCCTTCGGCGCATTCGCCGACGCCCGCCCCGAAAGCTTCCTCGCGCCCGCGGCCCGGCTCGGCCAGGGCCGCAGCCTGATCCTCGCCGGCAGCCACGACGAAGGCAAGCGCATCCTCGACCTGTTCATCGCCGAAAAGGCCGGCACCGCCTGGGCCGCCCAGGCGGACGAAATCGTGCAGGCCATCGGCCGCATCGCCGTCCCCGAAGTCTCGGCGCCGACGGACATCGCCTCCCTCTTCGATTCCACCGCCGAAGTTCCGGAGGCCGCGGCGGCTGAAGCCGCCGCTACAGACGAGAAGCCGGCTGAAGCCGCCCCTGCTGAAGCCGCGCCCCCCGCCGCCGAAAATCCCGCTGAAGCCGCCCCTGCGGCCGAGAAGCCCGCCGAGGCCGTGCCGGCTCCCGAGGCCGAAAAGACAGCCGAAGCAGCGCCTGCTGCCGAGAAGCCCGCCGAGGCTGCGTCGGCTCCCGAGGCAGAGAAGCCTGCCGAAGCCGCGCCCGCCGAAGAAAAGCCGACGGAAGCCGCGCCCGCCGAGGCGGCGACTCAGCCCTAGCGCTCGGTTTATGGCGTTTTGGGGCCAGAGTGACATGATTGACATGAAAGAGCATTCCGGTCTTTTCGTTAATCCTGTCATCCTGTCAAAAACAAACGTCTGGTCCAGATCTCCCGTGTACGATGCCTAAGTCCCTCGCAGATGCCTACAATTCCGTTGTCGCCGTGCTGGCGGATGGACTGTGCGCACTGGCGGCGGCGTTTCTGGCCGTGTGGGTCCGCTTCGACAGCGGCTGGTTCCACGACAGTTGGTTCCAGGTCCGTTTCGGGCGGCCGGAAAACGTCTACGCCCAGCATCTGCCGCTGGCCATCGCGGGCGTTTTCCTGGCCTACGCCACGTTGCGCAGACTGAAACTCTACCGGCGGCCTCAGCGCGGCACCTTCCCGGCGAAAATCCCGCGCCTCCTGCGCGGGGCGGGCCTCGTCACGATCGAGATGCTCGTCATCCTCGCCGTCGTCAAGAACTACTACAACGTGTCGGCCGGCGCCGTGCTCGTCTTCTTCCCCTGCTTTTCGGCGCTGCTGCTCGTGCAGCGGGCCATCGTCTTCCGCCTCGAGTTCCGCGCGGCGCGCCGGGCCGTCGCCACCCACGGCGTGCTCATCGTCGGGGCCGACGCCACGGCCGCGCACCTCATGCGGTGCTTCCGGCGCGACCCGCGCCTGCGCGTCAACGTCAGCGGCATCCTCACGGCGCATCCGGACGAGCAACCGGATGCCACCATTGCCGCGGAGAACGTGCTGGGCGACGTCGCCGACTTCGACCGGATCCTCGCCGAGACGCCGGACATCGTCCAGGTCATCGTCGCCAGCCCCGACGTTCCGCGGCGCCGCCTCGCGCAACTCGCGACGGAGTGCGAGCGGCGGCTGATCCGCTTCAACCTCGTGCCGGACATGTTCCTGATGATGACGTCGTCCGTCGAGGTCGAGACGGTGGACGACATTCCTTTGCTGGGGCTCAAGCGCAGTCCGCTCGACAAGCTCGGAAACCGCGTGGTCAAGCGCGTCGAAGACGTCCTCGGGGGCTTCGTCGGCCTGCTCGTCTCCGCTCCCGTGATCGCGTTGATGGCGTTGCTCATCAAGCGCGAGTCGCGTGGGCCGGTGTTCTATTCGCAGACGCGCTGCGGCTACGGCGGCAAGTCCTTCCTGATCCACAAGCTCCGCTCGATGCGAGAGGACGCCGAGCGCGAGACCGGCGCCGTCTTCGCGGAGGAGAACGATCCGCGCCGCACGCGGATCGGCGCGTGGATGCGCGCGCACAACGTGGACGAGCTGCCGCAGTTCTGGAACGTGCTCAAGGGCGACATGAGCCTCGTGGGGCCGCGCCCCGAACGCCCCGAGTTCGTCGAGCAGTTCTCCTCCGACATCGCCCACTACATGCGCCGCCACGTCTGCCGCCCCGGGATCACCGGCTGGGCGCAGGTTCACGGGCTGCGCGGCAACACCTCGATCGAAGAGCGCCTGCGCCACGACCTCTGGTACCTCGAGAACTGGTCCCTCGCCCTGGACTTCAAGATTCTGCTCAGGACGCTCTTCGCCATGCACAACGCCTACTGAGAGGCGAACGGGACAAGGATATGGAACTTCAAGACGTCAAGGGATTTTCAGGCAACATCTGGTTCTTCTGCTCCTTCTTCTCCTGGTGCCTCGCGCAGTGCACCAAGATGCTCATCGCCTTCATCAAGACCCGCAACGTCAGCCTGCACTACCTGATGAGCACCGGCGGAATGCCCAGCGCGCACTCGGCCACCGTCTCCGGCCTCGCCACCGCGATCGGCATGACGGAGGGGGTCGGCTCCCCGCTTTTCGCGATGGCGCTCACGTACGCGATCATCACGATGTTCGACGCTTCGACCGTCCGCCGCGCGGCTGGCCAGCAGGCCGCGCTGCTCAACGAGATCGTGCGCGAGCTTTTCAAGGAGCACCGCCTGCGCAACAAGCGCCTCAAGGAGCTGCTCGGCCACACGCGCGTCGAAGTGCTCATGGGCATGCTCGTCGGCATCGCCTTCAGCGCCATGGCGTGCATCATCTGGCTCAATCGCCAGAACGGGATCTAGCCATGGCCGTCCCTCTCGACGCCCTTGTGAAGGCCCTCGACGCCGAGCTGCGGCTCGACGCGTTCGAGGACGTCTCGCACAACGGCCTGCAGGTCGCCAACGGCGGAGAAGTCTCGCGGATCTGCTGCGGGGTGGACGCCTCGCTGGACTTCCTCAAGGCCGCGCAGGCGAAGGGCGCGGACTTCTGCTTCGTGCACCACGGGATCAGCTGGGGCGATTCGCTCGCGCGGATCGCGGGGCCCGAGTACCGCGTCGTCTCGTTCCTGATCGAACACGGCATGGCGCTCTACGCGGCGAATCTGCCGCTCGACGCGCATCCGTCGCTCGGCAACAACGCGGGGCTCGCCGCCGCGCTCGGGCTCGTGGAGACCGTCGGCTGCTTCACCTACCATGGCAACGTCATCGGCGTCCGGGGCGTCCTCCCCGAGCCGCTGTCCTTCGAGGAACTCGGCGTCAGGGTCCGGACTCTGACGCCGGGCGGCGCCTTCCACGCGCTGCCTTTCGGGAAGTCGGAGGTCCACAGCGTCGGGATCGTCAGCGGCGGAGCGGCGGGGGAGGTCCGGCAGGCCTTCGAGATGGGGCTCGACTGCTATATCACGGGCGAGCTGGATCTTGCGGCCTGGAACTTCGCCAAGGACGCCGGGATCGACATGATCGCGGCGGGCCACTACGCCACGGAGGTCTTCGGCCCCCGGTCCGTCGCGGCCTGGCTTGCGGGGCGTTTCGCGGCCCCCGTTGAATTCATTGATTTCGGTTTGCCTTGGTAGTCGGTTTGAGATAGACTACCTGTCATATGAATTTTCCGCTCGCTCTCACCGCGCTGGCCTACTCGGGCATTGTGCAAGAGGTCCGGCTGCTGATGCCGCTCGTCATTCTGGCCGGGGTCTGCCTCGTCGTCGAAGCGATCCTGGTCCGTTTGGACATCGCCTTCTCCCAGTGCTGGTGGTTCTTTTTCGCGACGGTGTTGCTGGTCGTGGCCGCCCTGATCTGGTCGAGCTGGACGATCAGCACGCCCATGGCGGACATCATCAACTACGGGGAAGACTCCATCCGGCTCATCCTGTCCATCGCCGCCTATCTGCTCATCGTCGGCGTTCTTCTCGTCTGGACGCTTGTCGCGGGCATCCGGCAGGTGGTCATCGAGGCGGGCGGGAGCGGCTGGGGCTGGGCGCTGGCGCGGCTGGCTCCCGTGGTCTTCCTGATCGGGTTAGCCGCCGGCGCCATCTCCCGCGGCAACGCGGCGGTGGGCGGCGAAGGCGGGCTGCTCGGACTGATCGGTCTTTAGGGGGGAGCAAGACGGAATGGCGGACGCTCGCATCCATCTCGGTCGAAAGAACGCCTCCGGGGATCCGGGCGGGACACGAAGCGGCAAAGGCACGCGGCTGCGCCTCCTGCAAGTTGCTTCGGAGCAGTTCGCCGAGAACGGCTTCCGCAACACCCGCACGCAGGACATCTGCCAGGCGGCCGCAGCCAACGTCGCGGCGGTCAACTACCATTTCGGCGGCAAGGAGGGCCTCTACAAGGCGGTCTGGGACTATGCCGTCGACCATGCGATCGAGAAATCGGCCGATGTCGATCTCTCCACCGACCAGGACCGCGAGTGGCTCTACCACTATCTGCGCGTCTGCGTGCTCTCCGTGTTCGACACCGGCATCAGCAGCCTGCTGCGCCGGCTCATCGCCAACGAGATCAACGATCCCTCTCCGATTTCAGGCGAGGTGCTCTCGGAGCATCTCGCACCGCGCATCCAGGAGCTCGAGAAGCGTCTCCGGCGCATGATGGGCCCCTACGTCACCGACTTCCAGGTGGGTTGCTGCATCCTGGCGATCCACAGCCAGTTCAGCGCGATCACGATCAACCGCAGCGCGCGGCGCAACCTCTTCAAGAACGACAAGCCCAGCCCCGAGGAGGCCGAGCGCTTCACGCGCGAAATCTGCGCCTTCGTCATGGGCGGCATCCGCGCGATCCGCGGCGTGCCGCCTGCCGCGCGCCGCCTGCGCGCCCCAGCCAAGGAGCCCACGCCAAATGCCCCCGCGCCGTGACGCCCCGGCAGGACCGGAGATCCTCGCGGCGGCGACCCGCGGCGCGCCGGTGGCCCTCGGGCACGACTGGCTGACCGGCATGCGCGGCGGCGAGCGCGTACTCGAATGCCTCTGCCAGGCCTTCCCCTCCGCCCCCATCTCCACGCTCGTGTGCAACCCGGACGTCGTCTCCGAGCTCATCCGCTCGCATCCTGTCCGGACTTCTTTCCTCAACCGCCTGCCCGGGATCGACCGCCACTACCGAAAGTTCCTGCCGCTCATGCCGCTGGCCGCGCGCACGCTGCCGAGACCGGACGCCAAACTGCTGATCACGACGAGCCATTGCGTCGCCAAGGGCTTCCGCAAGCCCGTCGGCGGCCGGCACCTCTGCATCTGCTTCACGCCGATGCGCTACGCCTGGACGTTCTTCGAGGAGTATTTCGGGCGCTCGCCCGTCAAGGCGGCCCTCGTCAAGCCGCTGCTCGCTTATCTGCGCCGCTGGGACCGCCGGACCGCCGCCGAGGTGGACGTCTTCGTCGCGATCAGCCATCACGTGGCCGACCGCATCCAGCGCTTCTATGGCAGAAACTCGGAAATCGTCTATCCCGCAGTCGACACCGACCGCTGCACCCCCGCGCCCGATGGCGCCTGTCGCGGCGACTACGACCTGATCGTCTCCGCCCTCGTGCCCTACAAGCGCATCGACCTCGCCGTGGAGCTGTATTCGCGCAAGGGCTGGCCGCTGAAGATCGTGGGGGCCGGCGGCTGCACCGACGCCCTCCGCCGCGCCGCCGGACCCAGCGTGGAGATCCTGGGCCGCCTCCCGGACGAAGCGGTGCTCGACCTGTACCGCAACTGCCGTCTGCTCGTATTCCCCGGGGAGGAGGATTACGGCATCGTCCCCCTCGAAGCGCAGGCCTGCGGCCGCCCCGTCGTGGCCTACGCCAAGGGCGGCGCGCTCGAAACGGTGGCGGACGGCGTCTCCGGCGTCTTCTTCTCAGAACAGACCCCCGAGAGCCTCGAAGACGCCGTGATCCGGTGCGCCGAGGCGAAGTTCGACCCTGTGGCCGTCCGCGGCAACGCCCTGCGCTTCGGCCCCGGGCAGTTCTTCGAGGGCATGGCCGCGTGCGTCGAGAAGGCGCTGGCATGAAGCGGCGGCTCGACGAGCTGCTGGTGGCGCGCGGGCTGGCCGAGAGCCGCTCCGCCGCGCAGCGCCTCGTCCTCGAGGGCAAGGTGCGCGTCCAGGACGTGCCGTCCCCGAAGCCCGGCAACGCCTACTCGGAAGGCATCGGCATTGAAATCCTTGCGCCGGAGCGCTTTGTCAGCCGTGGCGGCGAGAAGCTGGAAGGGGCGTTCCAGGCGTTTGGGCTGAACGTCGAGGGGCTGTCTTGTCTTGACGTGGGGGCGTCGACCGGCGGTTTCACGGACTGTCTGCTGCAGCACGGCGCGGCGCGGGTGATCGCGCTCGACGTCGGGCACGACCAGTTCCATCCGCGGCTGCGGGCCGATTCGCGCGTGACGGTGATCGAGAAGT
>JAAZAI010000238.1 GCA_012514445.1 Lentisphaerota bacterium | reverse complement strand
TGGACGCGCCTGGACGTTGTCGATCTTGACGCACTTCGGCTCGGCCGCGAGATAGACGTCTCCGTTGACACCCGCGTGCGCGGCGCGTTTCTTCGTAAACGAGCGCGCGGTATCGGGCGCGTCGAACGCCGTGACCATCGTTTCGGCGAGCTTTGCGGACGTGAAGAACGCAATCTCGTGTTCGCCCGGCGCGAGGTCGCCAAGGGAAACCTCTCCGCCGGGGAAGAACACCTCGCCCGACTTCTTGCCGTCAACATATACGAGCGCGATGGTGGGAATCCACTGAAAACCGACCACGATGTCGCGGCCGCGCCACGACTCCGGCACCTTGACGCGCCTTGCGTACCACGCGGAATCGATCGACTTGACCGCCGCGCCCGCGGCGTCTGCTCCGGTCTTCGTGTAGATTGCCATGCCGTCGCGCGCATCGGCCTTGCAGGACGGCCATTCGCCCGGGACCTTGAAGTAGTAGTCCATCGACGCAGCCTGCGGAGCGCGGTCGAATGATGCCGCAGCGTTGTCCACCTTGAACGCCCAAAGCCCGTTCAGCGAGAGCTTCTCGCGCGTCGCCGTCTTCTCGCGTCCCGCGTCGGCAAGCGACCACATCTCCGCCTCGGACGGAAGCTTCGCGACCGGGTCCGACTTGACCCCCGGCGCGGGAGGCGGGGTGGAAAGGGCCTTCGGCACAGCGGACGCCTTCGCGCCCGGACGCTTCTCCACGAGTGCGAGGACCTTCTCCGCAATCTTTGCGTGCCCGTTGTGCCCGGGATGCACTCCGTCGGGCGATCGCTCGCAGGGAATGTAGCTGTTCTTGTCGGAGAAGACATCGGTGATGTCGACGAAGATGCAGTAGTCCCTGTACTTGGGCCCGTTGAGGCCGAGGCGGAGCGAGTCCCACAACTTGTCGCTCGCCGCCGCGCAGTTCCCGTACTTCGCGCCTGGACGGAACGCCTCAGAGTTCTTCCCGCCGACAGCCACAATCAATGCCTTGGGGTTTTCGTGGTGAAGGGCCTCAACGAACTCGAACATGCGGTATGCCACATCTTCGCCCTTGTTGTTGAAGAGCAAGTCGTTCGTGCCGAGGGTGAAGGCTATCACGCCAGCGCTGCGCACGCCAAGGAGCAGACGGTCGCGAGAGACGTCGTCAATCAACTCCTCTATGCGCTGGTTGTGGTTGCCGCTGTGCGTGAGAACGCTCCGCCACGACGTAAGCCGGCTTCCGGCGCGCGCGTCGTTGACGTAGCCAAGGCCGAGCGACGAGGCGACCTTCGCGGCCCACGAACCGCCGTTGCCGCCCACCTTCGTGCCGAACGTGATGGAGTCGCCGATAGCATACAGTATTCCGTCGCCGGCCTTGTGGCGCTTCGGCACGCCGTCAGATCCATTTGTCCAGATCGAAAGGTCGAGCGGCGCGTACTGCACGACATACTGAACGTCCTTGTCGATCGTGACTTCCTGCCACTTCTGGTACATCTTGCCGCCGGGGCCCTTCCACCCGACGAACATGTTCCCGTTCAGGTTGTACGGATGCTCCATGACGAGCTTTCCGCTAGTTTCGACCACGACCGGATTCTTCCAGTCGCAAATGAACTTCGCCGTGTGGGCATAAGCGCCCATGGCGACCAGCGACAGACAGCAAACTGCGAGTTTTTTCATCAAGGCCCTTCCTTAGATTTTGCAAGTCGCACGCGATGCAAAGTCGTACGCCCCAGTCACGCGCATGGACTCGTCGTCCGCCGTGACGTAGATGATGGAATACGTCTTGCCGCCGGGAGCGACGTTCAGCACGACGTGCCCGGCATCGAACGACTCCGGCGCGATGTCGCGCAGATAGTCTCTGCCTGCGTCCTCGAAGCGGCGCAGAGGGGAGAACACCCCTGGTGCTATGAGGCGCGGATCGGGGTACGCCGTCCTGTCGGAAAGATGCTCAAGCGTGTCGGCGGTCATGTGCAGCTGATCCCAGACGCAGGCTGTCCATACGCGCGCACGAAGCGCGGCGACAAGCTCGGTAGGCATGGAATGGTGCCCGTGGTGGTTCACCTTCGCGACGTCGACAGGGTCGAGCTCCTTCGCAAGCTCCGCCTCGACATTGAGGCGCGTGCAGTCCAGAAGGCGCGGAGTGTCGGAAAAATCGCCCGCAGAATAGAAGCTGAACGGCCCGTACTTGACGAGCAGTCCAAGGCTCATGCCGTTTTCGTTGAGACGCTTCGCATCGTGCAGCCCGGCGTAGAGATCGCGCACGCTCCCGTCGCGGCGGAGAATCTTCCCGTTGCCGGTGATGTTGGCTACTGAGAAGGAAGGATACTCTGCGGCGTTCCGCCGCATCGCCACCTGGTTGACCGCGCCGACGTTGAATTTCTGCATCTTCAGACCGTCGCGCTGAATGAGGTAGTCGTAGACCTTGCGCATGTGGACATAGCAATCCGTGTCGCACAGCCCGTCTGGAATAGGATCGCAGAAATCAGGCCAGCCGCGGTCGAAGGCCGTGTCGAACCGGAGGGTGTCCGCAGCCT
>JAAZAI010000237.1 GCA_012514445.1 Lentisphaerota bacterium | reverse complement strand
GGGGCAGCGCATCGAAATCAGGTTTCAGTGTCATGGTTGAATGGGGCTGGCGGGCTAGTCGTCGAATCCGATCCAGAACACGAGGCTTCGCTCGCGCGTCAGGTCGTCGTCCTTCTCCAGCGCGCTGGCGTAGTCGATGCGCATCGGGAAGCCGGGGATGTCGAGGCGCAGGCCGCCGCCGACGCTGGAGGCGTACTCGCCGAAGTCGAAGTCGTACGGGTCGGCCCAGACGTTGCCGACGTCGTAGAACGCGGCCATGCGCAGGAACTTGAAGACTGGGATGGTGTATTCGACGGTGGCCTCGAGCTTCGTCTGGCCGCCGATCGGGTGGTAGCTGGTGGAGGCGGGGTCGTCGTCGGGCAGCGCCTTGGGGCCGATGGCGCGGTGGCGGAAGCCGCGGACGGTGCGTCCGCCTCCGAGGAAGTAGCGGCTGCCGATGGGGATTTCGTCGTCCGCGTAGGAGTCGACGACGCAGGCGCGCGCGTAGAACGCGAGCACATGGCCGTACCAGAGCGGCTGGTAGTTGCGGAAGCGCGCGTCGATCTCGTAGAAGTCGTAGTCGCTGCCGAAGGCGGAGTTGTAGAGCGTTCCGTAGACGTTGGCGCGAGTGCCCTCGGTCGGCACCATGGGCCTGTTGCGGGTGTCGTAGGTCCACGAGAGGCGCATCGCGCCGAGCAGGTAGCTGTCGTCTTCGTCCAGGTAGGAGAACGGCGTGGCGGGGTCGTCGGCGAGATGGAGCGGGTCGTCGATGACGTCGTCGAGGCTGACCTTCTGGAGGGTGTAGGAGAGGCCCATGCGCCCGATCATCGGGACGTGCCGGGAGAGGCCGACGGAGAAGCCGGCGCGGCTTTCGTCGTATTCGCTGTAGCCGCGGTTGCGCAGGAAGGCGTCGACCTCGAGGGCGAGCCGGCGGTCGAGGAACCAGGGTTCGATGAAGGAGGCTTCGAGGTCGGTCGAGTCCGAGGCGGCCTGGAGGCTCAGGCGCGCCTTCTGGCCGGCGCCGCGGAAGTTGCGGAAGTTCGAGATGTCGAAGTTGCTCTGGGAGATCTCGAAGAGGCCGATCAGGTGGTCCACGGAGGAATACCCCACGCCGAACATCATCGAGCCAGTGCTCTGCTCCTCGACTTCGTAGACGAGGTCGCGCGTGGTTTCGTCCACCTCGAGGTCGTAGTTGCGCACGTCCGCGAAGTAGCCGAGGTTTCTGAGGCGGTTCTGGCTGCGGTCGGCGAGCACGCCGTTGTAGACTTCGCCGGGGTTGAGGAGGATTTCGCGCCGGATGACCTTGTCCCGGGTGGAGGTGTTGCCGCGCACGAGGATGTTCCGGACGCGGGTGAGTGCGCCTTCCTCGACGGTGAAGACGAGGTTGAGCAGGCCCGGCGCGTCGCCGGGGAACGTGGCGGTCTGCACGCGCGTGTCCACGTAGCCGCGCGAGGAGAAGAAGACGCGAACGCCCTTGCGGGCCTCCTCGATGGCGGCGAGGCCGGCGACGTCGTTCCGGGCGAGCGGGACGGCCCGGGCGACCTCGGTCTCCGGGAAGAGCGTGATGCCGCGCAGTTCGATCGTCCCGACGCGGTACAGGGGGCCTTCCTGGATGTCGAACGCGATGTCCCAGTCGTGACCGGTCTTGCGTTTGAAGGGATCGGAGACCTTGACGTCGAGATACCCCTTGTCCAGGTATTGCT
>JAAZAI010000236.1 GCA_012514445.1 Lentisphaerota bacterium | reverse complement strand
GAACTTCGGATTAATAAACAAGTCCTCGCGCCCATGGCACCAAAGCTTCCTCGCAGCCATTGTGTCGCAGTATGATTATCTCTACGATCGATGCCCCCGGGCGGAATCCATGCCACATCCGGGGCGACCTACCCGATTCGGTACGGATATGATACGCTTAGCCGCATGAGCGTGTTGAGCACCACACGCAATGGGACGGCCTGGGAGACGACGCGTTGGCGTTACGACTTCGTCACGGGTCTTGTCACGAACAAGGTCTATGCCGACAACTCCATGGTGTCCTACGCCTACACGTCCGACGGCAAGCCCCTTCGCACGACTTGGGCTCGTGGTGCGTGGCGCGATAACTCCTACCACGCCAACGGGCTTTCCTCTGCCAGAACCTACAACGACGCCACGCCTGGGGTTCGTTCGCCTACGACGTCTTCCAGCGGCTCCCCGCCGTCTCGAACGCGGTTGCGGCTTACGTCTACGCGAACGGATCCCTCGGCACCGCAACCAACGAGACGGTGATGTTTGGCGGCGAGGTCTGCACGCTGATGCGCGAACTGGACGATTCCCAGCGCCTCGCTTCGCTGCGTGAAGGAAGAGCATCCGAAGTAGCATCGGGGAACGACCTCAGGGCCGGTAGCCGGACGGGGCGGCCCGGAAGGCGATGTCGCGGACGGTGCCTTCGCCGCAGTGGGCGTTGATCTTCGCGACGAGGTTCCGCGCGCCGGCGCGCTTGAGCTCGGCCAGCCAGGCGGAGCCCGAGACGTAGACGGCGAGTACGCCCTTCGTCAGCGATCCCGGCGCGGCGTGGCGCGCGAGATCGCGTCCGACGATCGCCACCCATTCCGCCTGGATGCGGTTCTCGTCGGCCGAATAGACGATGCCGAACTTCCTCAGCGCGCCGTCGAGGACGTCCGCCACTTTGGCCGCCTCCTTGAAGGGTGGCCGGGGCATCGCGTCCTCGAGCTGGCAACGCTCGCGCTCGACCAGCCAGCGCGTGTATTCGAACCCTTTTGGAAGCGTCCGTCTACCCGGCATACCGCCTACTTGTCTTGACCATAGCAACCGCGCAGGGCGTGCGAGAACAGCCAGTCGAGGTTGGCGACGTCGTTGTAGGTGGGCGTCCAGACGCCGTGACCCTCTCCGGCGCGTTCGAGATAGGTGATCTTCCGTCCGCCGGCGGTCTTGATGGCCTCGACCATGCTGCGCGAGCGGGTGACGGGGACGGCGGAGTCCTTCTCCCCATGCACGACGTGGATCGGGATGTTGACAAGCCGCGCGGCGAGGTTGGTGTCGCCGCCGCCGCAGATGGGCATGCCCGCCGCGAATTTCTCCGGGAAGCGCTGGAGCACGTCCCAGGTGCCGTAGCCTCCCATGGAGATGCCGGAGACGTAGAGCCGCGACCTGTCGACGGGTGCGGCGGCGATTTCCGTTTCAAACATCTCGATCACGGCCTGCATGGGCTTCGAGGGCTTTTCGGACATGACGTGGGATAGCGCGCCCCAGGGGGCGTCGACCCATTGCATGCCGGTCGGGCATTGGGGCACGACGACGACGGCCGGATGGCCGCCCTCGACGACGTAGCGCATCAGCTGCGGGATGCAATGCAGCATCTGCGCGACGTTGTTGGTTCCGCGCTCGCCGGCGCCGTGGAGGAACAGAACGGCCGGAACCTTCCCGGTGGCGTCAGAGGCCGCCGGAACATAGATCCGGTAGGGGAGCGCAAGACCTTCGGAAGACGTGAAGGTCTTCGCCGTCATCAGGGACGCGGGATCCCCGGCGAAGGCTCCAGAGGAGAACAGCGCGGCGGCGGCGCCGGCGAGGCAGGCTTGGCGTGAGGTCATGGTGTGTCGTCTCCGGGGCTATTTGAACCGCGTGATGCCGCTGCCTTTTTCGATGGCGCCGACGACGATCGGCGAGGCTTTGGCGCGTTCGAGCGCGTTGAGGGCCTTGGCGGCGTCCTTCCGCGGGACGGCGATGACGTAGCCGATGCCCATGTTGAAGACGCGGAACATCTCCATCGGGTCGATGCGGCCCTTCTCCTGGAGCCAGGTGAAGATGGGCGGGACCTTCCAGGACGCGCGGTCGAACACGGCGTCGGTCGTCTTGGGCAGCATGCGCGGGACGTTGTCGACGAGACCGCCGCCGGTGATGTGGGCCATGCCGTGGATCCGGGCGCCGGACTCGCGGACGGCGAGCACGGGCTTGAGGAAGCTGCCGTGGACGGCGAGCAGGACGTCCTCGAACGTGCGATTCGTGCCGGGGACCAGGTCCTTGAGCGACATCTTCTCCTGTTCGAAGGCGATCTTGCGCGCGAGCGAGTAGCCGTTTGTCTGGAGGCCGGTGGAGGGCAGGCCGATGAGCACGTCGCCCGGGCGGATCTTCGCGCCGGTGACGATGCGCTTCTCGTCGACGACGCCGACGATGGTGCCGACGAGGTCGTACTCGCCCTGCGGATAGAGGCCGGGCATCTCGGCGGTTTCGCCGCCGAGCAGCGCGCAGCCGTTTTCGCGGCAGGCCTTGCACATGCCCTTGACGACGCTGGCGAACACCGGCGCGGCGAGATGCGCCGTGCCGATGTAGTCGAGGAAGAACAGCGGCGTGGCGCCCTGCGTGAGGATGTCGTTGACGCAGTGGTTGACGAGGCACTGCCCGACCGTGTCGTGGCGGCCGGCCATGTGGGCGACCTTGAGCTTCGTGCCCACGCCGTCCGTGGAGGCGACGAGCACCTGGCCGCGGCCGGGGGAGCGGAAGAGTCCGCCGAAGCTGCCGATTTCGCTGAGCACGCCGGGCGTGCGGGTGCCGGAGACGGCCTTCTTGATGGACTTGAGGCCGCGGTCCATTTCATCGATGTCGACGCCGGCGGCGGCGTAGGCGGACTTGACGGGTTTTTTCGTGTTTTTTTTCATCGTGGCGAGAGGGCGAGTTTGATGATCTCCTCCGTGGTCTCCGGAGGGGCGGGGGACTGTGAGATGGCGCGGACCGCCTTGACGGCGGCCTCCTGAGTGTGGCCGAGCGCGGTGAGCGCGAGCACGGCGTCGCGGCAGTTCGCGGAGAGCGGGGACTCGGCGGGATCGGCGGCGAAGGCCTCGAGCGGATCGATCTTGTCGTTGAGTTCGACGGCGATGCGCTCGGCGGTCTTCTTGCCGATGCCCGGGAGCTTGGCGAGGCGCTTGACGTCGCGCTCCGCGATGCAGGTGCGCAGTTCGCGCACGCTCATCCCGCTGATCGCGCCGAGCGCGGTCTTGGGGCCGATGCCGGAGACGTTCTGCAGCAGGCGGAAGAGGTCGCGCTCGCCCGCGGTGGCGAAGCCGAAGAGGATGTGCGCGTCCTCCCGGACGTGGTCGTGGACGAGCAGACGGCACGGCCGCCCCTCGGGCGGGAGCGCGTCGTACGTGCCCAGGGGGATGAGCAGTTCGTAGCCCACGCCGTTGACGTCGAGGACGACCTGTGCAGGCGATTTGTCGAAGAGGGTGCCGGAGAGGAAGGCGATCATGGTGGTGTCACTCGACGATGGTCACGGGGGTTCCGCGCGGCAGCAGCATGAAGACCTCGGCGACGTCGGCGTTGCGCATGCGCACGCAGCCTGCGCTCGACTGCCGGCCGATCGTGGACTCGTCCCACGTCCCGTGGATGCCGTAGCCGCGCACCCGGGGCGTGTCGCCGGTCGCCTCGAGGGCGAGCCAATGGGTGCCGAGGATGTTCTTCGGGTCCCCGTAGCGCACGACCGGCGTCCCGTCGCCGGGCCACCAGGGCGGCTCGGAGATCTTGTCGACCACCTTGAACGTGCCGGCGGGCGTCCGGGCCTGCGCGCCGGTGCCCACGGCGTAGTGCTTGAAGAGCTTGCCGTCGAGCAGGACGGTCAGCGTGTTGCGGGACTTGGACACGAGCACCGAGAACGCGGGGCGGTCGGGGAAGACGAGCGATTGGCCGACGCGGATCTTCGCGGCGTCCTGGATGCCGTTGGCCTTTTCGATGAGCAGGGCGGGGCAGTTGAACTTGGCCGCGATCTTCGAGAGCGAATCGCCGGACTTCACGACGTAGACGACCTTGCCCTTGGCCGGGCGCGGCGAGACGAACAGCGCGACGCTCAGGCGCCCCACGGCCTCCTGGACGGTCGCCCGCGCGGATTCCGGGACGCGGTCGAGGATGGACAGGAGCTGGTCGCGGGCACCTTCGATCTGACCGGCGGCCTCGAGCTGGCGCGCCTTGGCGATCGCGGCGTCGGCCTCGGCCTTGGAGAGGGCGGGGCCCGCGGGCTGGGCCGCGGGCGGCAGGGGCGACGGCGCGACCGGGGCGACGCCCGGCGTGGCGGGCGCGTTCGGCGCGTCGGCCGCGGGGGCTTCGGCGGCGGGCTCGGATGCGGCCGTCTCTTCGGCCGGGTCGCCCTTTTTCGAGCTGAAATGCACGATGGCGGCGACGACCAGCGCGGCGAGCAGCGCGACCGGGAGCCAGGGGAAGCGCCGTGGGCGGTAGTAGTCGTTGATGTCGTGGATTTGCATGATGGGCATCCTTTCGAACGAGGGGCCTGTGTTTGCTTTCGAAGGACGGTCTGGAGTATAGCACCGAAAGGCAGTTTCGTTCAATCGAATAGCGGTCAAGGCTTTGGGGCGGGCGTTTTGCCGCCAGGGAGGTTGACGGGGGTCCAGACGGGGGCCGTCCAGGGGCCGGTCGCCCGGAATTCGAGCATCTTCGAAATCGGGAAGAGTGCGTAGTAGAGACCCTGTCCCAGCCAGGTGCCGCGGTTGAGCAGATGCCCCTTGAGCAGGAGATCGACCTGTCCGTCGATGCCCGCGGAACCGGAGGCGGAGGCGCTGAAGACGTTGCCGGAGATCCGCAGATCCTCGATGTCGAGACGTTCGCCGGCATACTTCCAGTCGGCCTCCAGATCATCCTGGGAGAGCACGAAGTCCACGCCCGGAATGGAGTCCGCGAGCAATCCGGTGAGACCGGCGAAGAGCGGGATCGTGAAGAGGCGGACCGCCTTCATTTCGATGCGACCTGCGCCCGAGACGTCCTTGAGGATGTCGTCTTCCGCTGGCGGGAGCGTTCCCCGGACGGCGAAGGCGAGGGCGAGCGTGCCGGGGGATTCGGCGGCGTTCACCGGCGGACCGAGCAGCGCCGCCCATTCGGCGTGCCGCAGGCCGGAGAAGCGGCCTTCGCAGGTGAAGCCGAAGGACACGGGCGGTTGGAGGTGCGGCGTGAAGGCCGCGGTGGCGTCGAGCCGGCCGCCGTAGACCTGCGCGGCGATGTCGGTGACGGACCAGACGTCGTCGCGGAGGTGGGCGCGCGCGGACGCCGCCACGAACTGCACGCCCTGGGCGGTGACGCACGGCGAGCGGACCTCGCCCGCGATGTCCGTCTTCCTCGGGTCTTTCGAGAGGTCGAAGACGCCCGAGGCGGTCACGCGCGTGGGGTTGTCGAACCCCAGCGGCAGATGGACGGTATGCGACGTCACGCGGATGAGCCGCAGCAGATGGAGCGGATCGACCGTCGAGTCCGCCTCGAAGGCGAGGGTGTTCTGGTCGAAGTCGATGGAGAGGCCTCCGCGGGCCTCGCCCTCGGGCCGCCGGACGTGCAGCGGGGCGATGGCGACGGCGCTCCAGTGGCCCGTGCCCGAGGCGCGGACGAGCGCCGAGGCGGAGGTCAGCGGCACGCCGTTGTAGGTGCAGTAGCCCGCCTTGACGTCGATGCGCAGATCGCGCACGGCGTCGGCCGGCCGGTAGTCGAGGCTCAACTGGATCTCGGGCGGCACGCCGGGAAAGGCGAGGTACGCGATCTCGGAGGCGAGCCCGGGCAGGCCGATGGCGCGGAACATCGGCACGAGCCGGGCCGCGTCCAGGCGGCCCTCGGCCTCGGCGGCGAGGCTCTTGCGGGCGAGATCGAAATCGAGGCGTCCCACGAGCTTCTGCGCGTACGGGCCCCGACCGGGGAGGCTGGCGTGGATGTCGGCGAGTCGGATCGTGTCGTTCGTCGCGGAAGCGCTGAGGGAGATGTCGTTGACGACCATGCCGAACGCCTCGATGGCGGCGCAGTTCAAAAGAATCGGGCCGATGGACAGGCCTCGGGCTCCGGGGGGCGCGAGGGCGGCGCCGACGGGGCCTGAAGGCGTGAAGCTCTCCGTCGCCGCGGCGCCGTCGTCAAGGCCCGAGGAGGGCAGCGCGAGGCGGCCGATCCGGATCGAGCGGATCCAGGAGAGCGGGTGCTCGCCGCGGCGCGGGCGGAGTGCGACAAGGGCGTCCTGCAGCTCGAGGATCGCCTCGTGCACGACGCCCTTGGGGTAGATGCGGATGCGTCTCACGTCGAGCTCGGCGCGCAGCAGCGACACCGAGACGCCTTCGAGTTCGAGCGCGAAGCGGTCAGTCGAGGCGGCGTCCGCCAAGGCGTCCACCCAGGAGGTCGGCAGCCCTTGCGAGGCG
>JAAZAI010000235.1 GCA_012514445.1 Lentisphaerota bacterium | reverse complement strand
GGCGCAGCAGGTCGTCCGCCGCCGCATGGCGATGCGCCTCCAGCAGTCCGAGGCCGACGAGGAGAACGAACTCCACCGCGGCGTTCTCTACCACATCCTCGCCGAAGCGACCCATGCCGCCCCGGAGACTGCACCCGCCGCACCCGCCGCACCCGCCGCACCCGTTGGTGGCGGAGTCCCGACCCCGCCACCGTTGCGGGCGACGGGCGACGGGCTGTCCGAAGCGGAGCGCGACGCGCTTCGCACCGTGGAAGGCGCCGAGGCGTGCTTCCTGGGGGCGCTCGTCGCGGCGGCGCCGGAAGTCCAGCGCGCGCAGCTCGCGCGGATCGCCGATGGCAAGGGAGACGCCCTCGCCTCCGCCGCGGCCGGCTGGCGCGGCCGACTCGCGACGATGGACGGCCCGCATCGCCGGATGACGTGCGAAATCGCCGTCAGCACGCTGCGATCCCAGGCGCGCAAGGCTTTGGAGGCCACGGCCGGCCTCGCCGACGCCCTCGTCATGGCGGACGGCCAGATCGATCCTTTTGAATTCGCGATGACGCGCATGTTCCGCGCGCGGCTGCTGCCCGACGTCAGGGCCTCGCGCAAGGGCGAGACGATCGCGCGGGAGGCGGCGGCGTTCGTGCTGCACGTGCTCGCGACGTTCGGGACGCCAGAGCGCGCCCAGGCGGATCGCGCCTGGCAGGCGGGGGCCGGCAAGCTGGCGTCTTTCGGCCGATTGGAGGCCCTGCCCAGCGTCAACGTCAACGACCTGGCCCGCTTCGACGAGGCGCTCAAGGATCTCGTGCGTCTGCCGCCGGTGGTCAAGCGCGAGTTCATGGAGGCGTGCCAAACGGTGGTGGGCTTCGACGGCGCGCTGAACGAGACCGAGGAGAACTTCCTCTTCGCCATCGCGGACGTGATCGAGGCGACGGGCTGGAACGCCGGCGCCGCGCCGATCTACGAGAACTGAAGCGACCTCAAGAGAAGAGTATCGTGCCGGCGACGCCGTTGATCTCCTGCCCGGTGCGCAGGGGCCGCAAGCGCAGCTCCATGGTGTACGCGGAGCCATCGGAGCGCGTCATCTGGCGTTTTTCCGACACGGTCTCGCCGCGGACGGCGGCCTGGAAGCACTCGACCAGATCGGGCAGCAGTTCGCTGAAGTGCTTCTTGTGGGCCTCCATCTCGTCCGTCATGCCGAGCATGGCGAGCACGGGCGGATTGAGCACCTCGAACTCGCCATGGAGGTTGCAGGCGAACGCCGGGTACGGGACGACCTCCAGCGTGGCGCGGAGCTTGCGGAGCTCCTCGCTCGAGTTCTTGCGCTTCTCGACGTTTCGGATGGCGAAGACGACGCACTCGGAACGCGTGAGCTGGATCGTGCTGACGCCGACTTCGGCGAGGAAGGAGGTGCCGTTGCTGCGGAAGCAGCGCGCATCGATGAGAATGTGCTGCTTGTTGGCCAGGTTTCTGCGCAACAGACCGATCATCCGCGTGTTCATGCCATGGACGATCTTTTCGATCGGCATGTTCCAGACGTCGTCGGATGAGTAGCCGAAGACGGATTCGGCGCGCACGTTGCAGTCGATGACGTGCCCTTGGTCGTCCAGCACGAGGATGACGTCGTAGAGGGCGTTCATGAGCTGGTAGAACAGGGCCTTGGGATCCACTCGCTGAAGCGACGGCTTGTCCGCGGCGATGGGTTCTGGCTTCTCGGGGGCGACCGAACTTCTGTCAGCGATCCGAATTCCGGGTTTTGCAGGTTCCGGCTTCGGCTCGGGAGCGGGCTTGAGCTCGACGACGGGCTTCAAGACGGCACGGGGGGCTTCCACAGGCGCAGGGGCTGCGGGGGCGGGAACCGGAGCGGCAGGACGAGGCGGAACAGGAACCGCAGAGGCAGGAGCCGGACTTGGAGGCACAGGCGCCGAAATGGCGGTCGGAGCAGAGGCGGGAATCGGAGCGGCAGGACGCGGCGGAACAGAAACCGCAGATGCGGGAGTCGGGGCAGGGACTGCAGGCGCCGAAATGGCGGTCTGAGCGGGTGCGGGTGCAGAGGCCGGAGCGGGTGCGGGCGCGGAGGCCGGTGCGAGGACGGGGACGGAATCGGCCGAAGCAGATGGCGCTGGGACTTCGGGGACGGACGCCTTGGACGGTGCCGGAACGGGAGCGGGGGTTGCGGGGGAGGAACTGTCGGGAGGGGTTGCGGCGTCCTTCCCGTGAATCCGGAAGGATACGGGGGAGCGTTGCGCAGGCGGAGGGGGAACGGCAGGAGGCTCGCCCACCCCGATCTTTTCCGACGGGGGGGGCGGCGTCGCGACTTGCGGCGCGGCTCCGGACGCACGTGCGTCGGTTTCTGTTTTTTTCTTAAACCACAATGCCATGGAAACCTCCCCGTTGATGTCCGGCCGATTGGCGACAGGACAACGCAGGTAATTTAGCAAATCCCATGCCATAATATCAAACTTCAAATTCACCGTTCGCGCCGCGGCCTCAATTCGGCATTTTCGATTTTTCTCATTTTTACGATAAAAAATCGGGCCAGGCCCTTGTTTTCCGAACCATTGAGAATCAAGTCCTGAACCCTGTGTCTCCTGACCCCTTGGTGGGCGGCAACTATGTTGACGCGCACACTCATGATCCGCCCATGATCCGCCAAATGAAACTTCCGCTTGACGAATTGACGAAGCGGGGGCTATAGTCGGTGACAGTCCTGAAGATCGATTGCCGCCCATGCGCGGAGCGCACGACGGACGAAACAAGGCGAAGGGAAATTGCGAAG
>JAAZAI010000234.1 GCA_012514445.1 Lentisphaerota bacterium | reverse complement strand
GACTCGGGGCAGAGTCGCCACACCGCCACGCCGTAGACCGCCATCGCGGCGGCGATGCCAAGACCGACGACGGCCAGCGCCGCCAGGCGCCCCGGCTCCATCGCGGCATGGACGCCGCTCCGGACGAGCAGGACCGCGATCGCCATCGCGCCGGCCGCTGCCGCCATGCGCAGCGCCGGCTTCGCCAGCGCGCGCAGGCCCATGCGGCCGTTGCGCCGCGACGCCTCCCTCGCCAGCCAGACGCAGGAGGCCAGCGAGCACGCGACCGTCGAGCCCGCGATGCCGGCGTGCTTCCATCCGTCCGGCAGCGTCAGCACCATCAGGATGTTGAGCGCCAGGTTCGCGCCGACCATCGCGAGCGCGATCTGCATCGGCGTCTTCGTGTCCTTCTGCGCGTGGAACCACGGCGTCAGGACCTTGTTCAGGCTGAAGACGAGAAGGCCCGGCGCGTAGCACATCAGCGCGCGCGAGACGTGGACGGCGTCCTGCGCCGTGAACGCTCCGCCTTGGTAGACCACCGTGACGACGTCGTGCGAGAGCAGCGCGAGCCCAACAGCGGCGGGGAGGGCGAGCAGCAGGACGTCCTCGACCGACTGGACGAGCGTCGCCTTCGCGCCGTCCGGGTCGCGGCGCGCGAAATGTCCCGAGAGCGTCGGCAGCAGCACCGTGGCGAACGCCGTCGCGACGACGCCCAGCGGCAGATACACGAGGCGTTCGGCGTACGAAATCGCGGCGGGCGCCCAGGGCGCGGCCCAGAGCGCCAGCGCGTTGTCGATGACGAGGTTGATCTGCACCGCGCCCATGCCGAGCGCTCCGACGCCGGTGTTGCGCCAGACCGTCCGCGCAAGCGCGCTCCCCCAGCCGGCGGCGGTCGGCAGCAGCCGGATCCCGTTGCGCCAGACGGCGTGCAGGAGAAAAGCCAGTTGCAGCGCCCCCGACGCCAGCACCGCCCAGGAGACGATGAAGACGCGTCGGCGCACCGGCACGTCTGGGAAGAAGAACAGCGCGACCAGCGTGGCGATCCACACGAGGTTCAGGATCGCCGGAGCGAAAGACGCGCGCGCGAAGCGCCCGAAGGCGTTCTGCACGCCCATGGCGAAGGCCGCGGTGCAGATGAAGACGGCATAGGGCAGCATGATGCGCGTCATCTGCAGCACCGTCGCCGTCCGCCCGCTGGGATCGAACCCCGGCAACGCCATCGTGATTGCCAGGATCGCGGCAAGGCAGATTCCGCCCAGAACCGCCGCCATCGCGCTGGCGACCGCGCGCGCCAACTGCTCCGCCGACTCGCGTCGTCCCTGCTCGACCTCCTCCTTGAAAACCTGGACGAAGGCGACGGAGAGAGCGCCTTCGCCGAAGAGCTTGCGGAAGAGATTCGGGATCGTGAAGGCGAAGACGAACGCCGACTGCTCAAGGCCCGCGCCAATCAACCGCGAGGTGAGCATCTCGCGCGCCAGACCCAGCACGCGGCTGAGCCCGGTCAGGCCGCCGACCTTCAGCACGTTTCTGTTGACCGACGTAGGTT
>JAAZAI010000233.1 GCA_012514445.1 Lentisphaerota bacterium | reverse complement strand
TCCCAGGAGCGCTCGGGGCCGTACGCCTTGAAAATGTTGCGGATCAGCCGCATCCCCAGGGTGAAAGGCTTGAACGCATTCCGGTCGACGACGACGATCCGCACGCCGTGCAGCGTCTGCCCGGCGTAGGCCTTGGCCGAGACGAAGGTTCGGGGCTCGAAGCGGATGCCGGGGAAGTCGCGCGGTCGCAGATAGGCGCAGAGGTTCTCCCCGTCGAGCCACGGCGCGCCGAAGACCTGGAACGCGAGATCGGTGCCCAGGCCGCAGTCGATGGAGGGGATGGCCTCCGTGAAGACGGTCATGGGATAGATCATCGCCGCCTCGGGCGAACGGATGCCGGGCGAAGGCGGCACGAAGCGCGGCAGCGCGTCGAACGCGATGTCATCCCGGCTGGCGACCTCCATCGGCACCGTGGCGAGCGTCACGCCGGGGAGCAGGTTCGCGCGCATCCAGCGCGCGGCCTCCGCCGGCGTCATGCCGTAGACGAACGGCACGGCGAGCGGCGCGACGAAGGAATCGAGCGCCGCCTCGCGCACCGGGCCGTCGATGCAGCAGGGCAGGGGCACGGGACGATCCAGCACGACGACTTCGACGCCCGCCCGCTCGCACGCCCGCATCATGTTGCGGAGCGTGGCGAGGTACGTGTAGCAGCGCACGCCGAGATCCTGCAGGTCGCAGACGACGCAGTCCACGCCGGCCAGCATCTCGGGCGAAGGCTCCCGCGTCGCGCCATACAGCGAATGCACGGGGATGCGCCACTCGGGATGCTCGAAGGAGGGCGTCGCCTCGCCGGCGAGCGCGCGGCCCTGAAACCCGTGCTCGGGTCCGAACAGCGCCACGAGATTCACGGTTTCGTGCAGGATCTCGGCCGTCTCCCGGCCGTCCGCGGCGATCGCCGCGCGATGGGAGAGCAGGCCGACGCGGCGGCCGCGCAGCAAGTCGAAGTTTTGATCGCCAAGCGTGTCGATCCCCGTCTTCATTGCTGATCCTCGACGCGCAGGCGCATGAAGCGGCGCGGAGCCTGGCTGACGGGCACGTCGTGGCGCTCGGTGACCTGCCACCAGGCGTTGCTGTCGGCGCGCGCGATCTCGGAGATCGCGTTGGTGGTCCAAGTCGCGGACTCCAGATCGGCGCAGGCCTCGGCGGCGAAGTCGAGATCGGTGGCCTGCTTGTTTTGGCGGTAGGTGAGGGTGAGGTAGTCGTCCAGCACGCCGCCGCCGGGCTTGCCGGACGCGCTGGCGGCCAGCGGATCAAGCGCCCAGGCGTATTCGAGCAGGTTGGGAATGGCGTCGGCGTCGGGGTCTTCGCCATTGGCGGCCTGGCCGTCGACGATCTGGTCGGCGGAGAAGTGCGTGGAGTCCCACCGCATCCGGGGGGTCATGCGCGCGACGATCACATCGTCGATGCAGACGCCGAATCCATATTTGGCGGTGCCCTCGAAGGCGATTTGCGCGTACCGGGAGTTCGTGGGGAGGGCGAGGGTGCGCTGGGTCCAGCTCGGGGTGTTCGTCGCGTATGTCGCCAGAAGCGTCCACTCGGTCTGCCCCGAACCCTTCCAGAAGACGCGGAGTTCGTCCTGGTCGGTCACGCCGTTCCAGTACCAGCCCTTCATGTAGTGCCAGAAGCGCAGTTCGAGAAGCGAGCGGTCGAGGCCCATGTCGAGGCTGGGCGTGATCAGCCGTGTCTGGCTGGGCGTGTAGCTCTCGAAAAACAGGGATGCGAAC
>JAAZAI010000232.1 GCA_012514445.1 Lentisphaerota bacterium | reverse complement strand
CAATGTCGAGCCGCGCCCAGGCGCCCCGATGCGGCGTGCCGTTCGTGGCCACGAGATACGCGCCGCCCGAGGCGTCCGCCGACTGCCGGAGAGCGAAGCCCCGCGACTCCAGCGCCTCGGCCTCGACCCGCAGACTCCACGGACGCGCCGGCAGGATCGTCGCCGTGACGAACACCGTCCTCAAATGTCCCCGATCCGTGCGGAACGTCATGGCGCCGCGATGAAATCCGTCTCCGGCTTTCGCGCCATTCGCCTTCAGCTCGATGGCGATGCGGCCTCCGGAAGCCGCGATGCCACCGGATGTCGGCGAGCAGCTCAGCCAGGGGCTGTTGGACACGGCCTTCCAAGTCGTGCCGGCCTCTGGCGACAGCGCCAGTTCGACTCGGCCGACGCTTGCGGTGCCCATCGGCACCAGCGCGGGATGCGCGGAGACCTCCCCGCCCCGCGCGGGAAACGACGGGAACGATGTCGCGCGGTCGAACGCGCCGATCTCATGCCGCACCGGGGCCGAGGCGATCCGGTAGTCCCCATGCGTCTCGTCCACGAACGAGGCCACGCCCTCCACCGGCGTGCTGGCCGGCGTGTCGCCGCCGGATTCGAGCAAGTGTGGCGGAAAACCGTCGGGCGGCACGAGGTCGCCCGCGAACACGGTGCCCGTCCGGTGCTGATAGGCCACCGCGCCCAGATGGTAGAGATTGTCGGCGCTGCGGATCGGATTCGGACCGACGCCGTAGAGCCCGCCGCGGAACGTGTTGCCGTGCGAGACGACGGTGTTGCGGAAGAGCGACGAGAAGCCTTGGTTCGCGAACTGCGCGCCGCCCATCTTGAAGCCGAAATTCGCGCGCCCGCGCTCGTCGCCGAGGACGATCACGTTGCGATACACGTAGCTGGGGCCGCGCAGATTCGGCGCGCAACTCACGCCGCAGAAGGTCCAGCGGAAGAGATTGCCGACGCAGCGCACGTTGCGCTGCCCGCCATCGAGTTCGATGCCGTCGTCGTTGGCGAACGCCACCGTGTTGCCCACAATGTCGCTGTCGCGATGCGGACCGCCGGTGACATAACTGTTGTATTCGCCTTCGATGCCGTCGTTCCACCAGTGGCGCTCGCTGCCGATGATGTCGTTGTCGCGCACGACGATGTTGCCGAGAGGGTTCGACAGGCTGATGCCGGTGGCGCCATGGGGATGGCCGTGGCGCCAACTGTTCGCCGAGCCCCGAGGGGCGTGGATGAAGTTGCGCTCGATGCGGATGCGCTCGGCGCCGTTGTGGATGGCGATGCCGGACTGCATGTTGATCGCCTTCCCCAGCGCGTTCGTGGCAATGCCGCGCGCGTCCGGCGCTCCGACCTGCCCCCAGCCGGCGATGTCGCAGCCGCGGATGATCACGTCGTGGGAATTGTTGATCCTCACGGCGTCGTCTTCGCCGCCGCGGATCTCGAAGCCCTCGAAGAGCACAAAGGAAGCACCGTCGAAGCGCACCGCGAAATCGGGTCGCCCTGACGCCGCGACGATAGCGCCGCGCGCGCCGGGCGCGGGACGCACGTGAACCCAGGCATCGGCGGTTCCCTGGAGCGCGACGACGTAGGGTTCGAGCCTATCGAACTGGTCGGGCAACTCGACGACGCGCCCGACCGGCACGTCCTCGCGCCAGGTCGAGACGCGGGTGCTTACGGGCTTGCCGTCCGGAAGCAGCGTGAACGCCACCTCGTATTCCGTTCCGGGGCGCAGGTCGAGGACGCTGCCACGGAACTCGCCCTCGGACGGACGGGCCACGGGCGGCATCGCCTCGCGCCAAGCGGCCTCTCCGACGAGACGGTACTGGAGTCGCCCCGCGACGCCCGGCTCCCAGTCGCCGCGCATCGTCGCCGTGACGCCGATCGACTGCAACGTCGCCACGCCGTCGACGCGTTCGACGGCAAGCGGAATCCGCACCTTCTCGCCAAGATCCTCCATCCGAATGTTCCGGAAGGCGGCCGTCCCGCCCTGGTACTTCTCGTCGCGCTTCCAGCGGCAGATCACCTCGACCGCGTCGGCCTCCCGGCTGTCGATTTCGAGCTCGACCGTTCTCCATTCCGTGCCGGAGGCCGGCAACGCGATGCGTTCGAGCTCCCTGCGGCCGGCATAGCGCTTCACTTGCACGAATGCCGCGCCCGCGACCGAGCTGCGCACATCTGCCGTCACGAGCAGGCGCCGATTGGGCCGCGTGGCGACGCGCTGAGACACCTGCCCCTGCGAACTGGACGTCGAGGCGATGGTCGCCGTCAGGACGGGTCCATCGGATCCGCCACGCGCGAGCGACACCTCGGCAGAGTCCTGGGGCGCGACGTGCCAGTTCAGGGGCAGCGGATTCGCATCGGAGACCGGCTCCGCGAACGCACCGTTCCGCAGCAAATTTTCGCCAACCGCCGTCTGGACGACGAGGCAGGCGGCGAAGAAGAGGGGGCGGACGATGAAGGGGATGGGCGAGGCGGAATGGTTCATGGTTGTTTCCTGGGACCGGCCGACTCGCGCCAGACGAAGTGCATAGGCACGACGCGCGTCTGCGGCGGCAGCTTGGGGGTTTCGCGGCGACGGCGAAGCATGTCGAGGACTTCGCGGATCAGGTCTTCGTGGTTGCGGTCGATGCTGGCCAGCGGCGGATCCCACAGCGAGAGCGCGATGGGGTCGTTGAGCCCGACGAGGGCGACGTCGCGTCCGATGACGATCCCCTGTTCGCGCAGATACTTGGCCACGGCCATTTCGCCGACATCGTTGACGCAGAGGATCGCATCGACGTCCTTGCATCCGTGGAAATCGCGGCCCATGGCCTCCTGATACTCCTTCACGCGTTCGGGATGCGGGCGGGGGTAGCCCTGGAGGGCGATGACATCGTGGCGGTGAGGACGGATTCCCGCCTGGGCGCAGGCCTCGCGAAAGACACCCAGCTTGTGCTGGTCCGTGTTGTCGCCGGGGTTCATCACGACGGCGGGCCGGCGGCGCCCGGTGGCGGCGAAGTGCGCGACGACCTCGCGGATCCCGGGATCGCGGTCGTGGACGACCTGGTCGACAGCCCAGTCTTCCATCTTCCAAGGCAGCACGGCCAGCACGGAGTGGAACGACGTCAGCACCTCCGCGATCCGCGGCTCGCGCTCGATCATCCACTGCGCGGGCCTCAGCACCAGCGCATCGACGCGGCGCAAGAGCAGTTCGCGCAGCGCCGCCAGAAGCCCCTGCGGTGTTTCCGGATGCTCCACCTGGTACGTGGCCAGACCTTCTTGCTGCAACGTGCTCAGGATCGTGCTTCCGACGACGCCGTCAAGGCACCACGGATCGACGTAGTGCCAGACGCAGGCGACGGATCGCGTCCGGCCGCCGCGCAGGCCGCCGGCGAAGGGATCGGGCCGATAGCCCATCTCCAAGGCGATGCGTCGGATTTCGGACGCACGCGCGGGACTGACGCGGGCGTTCTTGCCGCCGCCGCCCTGGCGCAGGGCCGCGGCGACGGTGCTCTTGGCCACGCCCGCGGCGCGGGCGACGTCCTGGAGTTGGACGTGGGCGTCGAGATCGATCAGACTCATGCCTCCTCCCCTCTCGTGATGCGACGACACCCGGTTGCGGCGTCCGCCATCATTT
>JAAZAI010000231.1 GCA_012514445.1 Lentisphaerota bacterium | reverse complement strand
GCGGCAGCGGCCGTCACACGCTCTACCGTCCGCCGGGCCGTAGCGGCGGCCTCGCCTCCGGCCAGCTCGCGAAGGACTCGTCGGTCTATGAAGTGGCGATCCTGCGCGCGGGCGACACCACCACGTACGAGCTGCGCATCCCCTGGGCGGAGACGGGCGGTCTGACCCCGGCCCTCGGCGTCAAGGCCGGTCTTTCGTTGCAGCTCTTCGACGCCGACGGCGCCGGGGCCCCGGCCGTGATGACGTGGGGGGGCGGTCTGCGCCCCGCCTGGAGCCCCGCCGGCTTCGGCGTGCTGACGCTCACGGAATAGGATCGGACGGTCAGGGGTCAGAACCCCGCAACCTAGGAAACTGAGCCATTTTTGGCTTGGTTTCGTTGTCCTTTACTTCACCCGTGGCTCTTGGTAGAATAAACGTGTTATCGATTAACTAGGAGATTTTGAAAATGGGCAGTCAGCAAGCTGCAGCCGGTACAACCCACGCTTCCAGAGTGCAGGCGTCGAAGGCAGTCGCTTTCGGAGGATTCCACTATCTGGTCGCCTTGGCCGTCGCGGTCGTCGCCCTGATCGTCTATCTGACGACGCTGGCCGGGGGCGTCCTGCCGGGCGAACCCGCGCAGACGCTGCTGGGCCTGTCGGGCGCGGAGGCGAACCTGGTCGTCCGGCATGTGGTGTGGCGCAAGCTGGTCGGGTTGGCGGTCGTTGCGGGCGGTTCGAGCTTCTCGCTGGTCGTCAACGCGTTCTGCGCGGTGGTCAGCGCGTTGGGCGTGGGCCTGATGTATCTCGTGGCGGCAGCGCTCGTGGGGCTGATGCTGGATGGCGACCACCTGAAGTCCGCTTTGGGCGTGCAGGCGCGCAAGGACGCGGAGGCGATGAGCGCGATCGCCGGCGTTTTCGCGGCCGTGACGCTCGCTTTCTGCGCGCCCTACTGGGTGGCGGCCACGCAACCGTACATCCATTCCTTCTATCTGCTGTGGCTGCTGGCGTCGATCTTCCTGTCGCTGCGCTTCGTCGGCACGATGAAGATGCGCTATCTCTGGGCCTTCTGCGTCGTTCATGGCGCCGGGATGGCCCAGACCTCCTGTTTCGTGGCGTTCGCGCCGCTCCTCTACCTTTTCGTCTTGTTCAACTTGTGGAGCGCCGACCGCCTGTCGGGGCGCGTCTTCGGACGCATGGTCCTGCTGACGCTGCTGGGCGGCGCGCTGCTGCTGGTCAACGCCTGGGAGTTCCACGGGAGCGAGGGCTACGCCCTGGCCGGGATCGACGGCTACTTCGGCATCGTCAAGCGTCTGGGCCGCGAGATTCTCAACGGCATCTTCGGGAGCCTGCCGCGCGTCGGGTGGATGATCCTCCTCGGCATGACCGTGGCGCCGTGCCTTTCGATCCTGCTGACGGGCCGGCGGGCGCTCAACGGCGAGCGCGACTGGAGCTTCTACGCGCTGCACGTCGTCGTCCTGGTCGTGACGGTGCTGGTGATTCTCGACACGCGGGTGTCCCCCTGGCAGATCTATCGCAAGGACTCCCTGCAGATCGTGCCCTACGCGATGATGGCGCTGACGTTCGGCTACCTCATGGCCTATCTCTACGCGCAGACGCTGCTGCTTTTTCCGCGGGAGGTCGACGACAGGCAGAACCGGCTGCCGCAGGCGATTCGATACGGCGCGGTGCTGCTGGCGACGGCGCTCTCCGTCTACGCGTTCGTCGGCAGCCGCCGGGACGCCGACCACAAGCGCATGCAGTTCGTCTGGATGTACGCGGACCATCTGCTGAACAACCTGGAGGGGCGCACCTGGCTGCTGACCAACGGCGTTCTCGACGACATGGTGCTGGTCCGGGCGCGCGAGCTGGGCGTTCCGGTCAACATGCTCAACCTCTCGCAGGCGAACAGCCGCCTCGCGCAGAAGCGCATCAAGGCGAAGCTCGAGAGCGTGCGCCTGCGCAACTCGGCGGACGTCGGCCTCTTCCCGCTCGTGCAGGAGTGGATCACGAGCGAGAAGGACGTGGCGTCCCAGCTCGGGCTCTGTCTCTATCCCGACCTGTGGAACTTCGGCGACTACGAGGTGTATCCCAACGGGCTCGCCTTCTTCGGAGCAGACCCGGCGCAGATGCAGGAAGTCGCCAAGCGCGATCTGGTCGGATCCTTCCTGTCGATGATGGAGGCGTTCGCGCCCGCTTTGGAGCGCGTCGGCGAGAAGGACTCCCAGCGCAACCGCTTCTACCGGCAGCTCGTCAAAGGCCAGGTGAGCTTCGTGGGGAACAACCTCGGCTTCCTGCTCGAGACGCTCGAGCGCAAGGAGGACGCCTTCACGATCTACAGCCGCGTCCACGACTTCGATCCGGACAATGTCAGCGCGCTGCTCAACTTCGCCACGATGGTCCAGGGCGGGATGCACCCCGAGCTCAAGGACAAGGCGATGGCCGACCTCGAGGCGTTCCAGCGCAAGCTCACGACTCCGCTGGAGATCTGGTCGCTTTCGCGCACGTTTGGCTACGTCAGCTCCCCCGAGGCATTCGCGAAGCTCGGGTGGTCCTGGGCGATGTCCGGCCAGAAGAATCTGGCCTTGAAGTCGCTCACCCGCGCCCTCAAGGACCTCCAGCCGGAAAACCGCGGGAAGCTGCGCTCCGTCATGGCCGACGTGTACATGCAGAGCAACGACCGCGTATCGAGCGAGCGCGTCTACCAGGAGATCCTGGCCGAGGATCCCGGCGACCACCTCGCGCTGATCGGTCTCGTCCGGATCAACGTGATGAACGGAGACGCGGCGAAGGCCCAGGACTATCTGGCCAAGGCCAAGGCGGCCGGCGTGCCCCGGCAGCGCCTGCTCTACGAGACGGTGGGCCTCGAGCTGGCCGTCGGCGAAGTCGACCGCGCGCGCATCATCGCCCAGGAGCTCGTCGAGATCGACCCGAACAACGCCGAGGCGCACGTCGTGATGAGCGCGATCGCCTCGCAGCTCTATCTGGACGCGAAGACGCCCGAGGCGACCGAATCCGCGCTCAAGAGTCTGCAGAAGGCCGTGGCCGAACTTGAGCGCGTCTCCGGCAAGGAGGATTTCCGCACGCTCTTCGTGAAGGGCCGCATGCACCTGATCACCCGCAACTACGCCGAGGCGCGGGAGAACTTCAAGGCGGCACTCAAGCGCGCCCCGAATCCGAACATCGTGCCGCTGCTCGACAGCATCCTCACGGCCGACCACGCCCTCGTCGACAAGGAAGCGGCGCTGAAGACCTCCCGCGAAATCCTCCACCGCGACCCGCGCCACGGCTTCGCCAACTACATCCTCGGCTCGCTGGCCCTCGAGCGCGAGGAATACCCCTCCGCCGAAGATTATCTGGCGCGCGCCCTCGAGGTCTCCCCGGACTCGATCCTCGTGCTCAACGACCTCGCCGTCGCCAAGCTGAAGCTCAAGAAGCTGGACGAGGCCGAGAGCCTCATCCGCAAGTCCTTCAAGACGGACGATCAGATCTATGCCGCCTGGGACACGTTGGGCGAAATCCTCCTGGCGCGAGGCGACGTGGACGGCGCCAGCGAGGCTTTCGAGACCGCGCTGAAGCTCAACGACAAGGATCTGCGCGTCCATCTCCACGTGGCCCAGATCCACTTCCGGCGCGGCGAGCTGGACAAGAGCCGCGAGATCATCCGCAAGCTCGCCGCCGGCGCCGACGTCTTCATGGGCGACGACCTCGCACAATACGAAGAGCTCTCACAAGCCCTTCTCGATCGTCATACGAAATAAAGGCGATCCGGCGCCCGATCAGCCGGACGGAGAGATCGATGGAGCGTGAGGTCCGCAACAAGTACGCCGATGAAAGCCAGGTCCGAGGGACGATAGGCTTTTTCGACTCGGGAATCGGCGGGGTCTCGGTCGTCCGGGAATTCAGACGGCTTCGCCCCGAAGCGGCGGTCTACTACATCGCGGACTGGGAGCACTGCCCCTACGGCGGCAAGCCGGAGTCGTTGGTCCGCGAGCGGGCGCACGACCTGACGCGGATGCTCGTCTCCCGAGGCTGCCAGGTCGTCGTCGTGGCGTGCAACACGGCGACGGCCCTGGCGATCGATTCGCTGCGCACCGCGTTCGACGTCCCGTTCGTGGGGATGGAGCCGGCGGTCAAGCCGGCCGCGATGCACTCGAAGAGCGGCGTGGTCGGCATCCTGGCCACGGAGGGCACGTTCCACGGACGGCTGTTCAAGGAGACCTCCGCTCGGTTCGCGGACCGCGCGCGGATCGTCACGGCCGTCGGGCGAGGTTTTGTCGAGCGGGTCGAATCCGGAGACGTCGACTCCACGCAGACCGAAGCCGTCGTCAGGGAGGCGATCCAGCCGCTGCTCGACGCGGGCGCGGACCATCTCGTGCTGGGCTGCACGCACTATCCTTTTTTGAAGACCGTGATCCGGAAGGTCGCGGGCCCCGACATCGTCATCGTGGATCCTTCGCTTCCCGTGGCGTTGCGCGCCGCGGAGCTGCTGGATCAGGCTCTGGCGGCGGGAGGAGGCCGTCCATGAAATGGCAGGGAGGGCGTCGCTTCTGCGGTCGCGAGCCTTTTGAACGGATCTGGTGCGTCGCGCTGGTCCTGGCGCTCGCCTTCAGTGTCTTCGACCTGAGCTGGATGCTTCGCAGCGCCTACTTCGCTCGTCGGGCGGAACTGGCCGACGAGGCCTCCCGGACGACGTTTTCGCTCCGGAAGACGCTCTTCCGCGCGCTGGATGGAACGGAGGCGGAGGCCGAAACGCCTGAATATGCGCAGATCCGCACGCATTTGCAATCGGTCGCGCGCATCCATCCCCATTGGGAGGCCTGCTATCTGCTCAAGAAGCGTCCCGACGGAAGCGTCTATTTTCTCGACGACATCGATCTCAACCGCGAGTTCGAAATGGCGGAGCACGGAGAGGTCTACGCCGACTGTCCACCGGAGATTGCCGCGATCTTCGAGTCGGGGAGGGCGGTGGTCCATGGCCCGTATCGCGATGTCTTCGGCGAGTGGATCACGGCGGCCGATCCGATCCTCGATCCGAGCACGGGCGAGGTGCTGGCCGTGCTGGGCGTCGACATCTCCGTGTCCTCGATGCGCGCCCATCTCGTCCGGGGCGGCGTCGTCCCCGTCGCCTTTTTCGCGTCGATCATGCTGATCCTGCTGGTCTGGCGCGGCCTTTCGAAGCTGCGCAAGCGCAGAGGATTGCGTCTGGCCTGGCTGGATCCCGCCGCCGTGGCGGTTCTGGGGCTGGTCATTTCGACGACGCTCTTCGTTTCGAACCGAACGATAGAAAACTCGCGGCTCAAGTCCGAGTTCTCGGCGCTGGCGAGTCAGAAGTCCCGGACCGTGATGAACGCGATCCAGACGGTCCGGGGCCGCGAGTTCGAATCTCTTCGCCGAGTGGTCCAGGGGATGGGCGATTTCGATCCGGCCACGTTCGGCCTGCTCGTCGACCAGTTTGGAAGCGTGCCGGAGATCCGCTTCTGGGGCTGGGCGCCCGAAGTGACCGAAGACGAGCGCCCCGCTTTCGAGGCGGCGGAGTCCCAGCGGATCGGAAGCGCCTTTGCGATCCGCCACCACCCGGAATCTCCGTCAATCGAGGAGTCAGAGAACCCCAACCACTACCCCGTGATGCTCATGCGGCCCGAAATGGGCTTGCGCGCGTTCGGCTCCTCGACGCCGGGCCTCGACGTCTCGCCTCTGCTGAACTTCGGCGCCGGACTCGACCGCGTTTTCCGCAGCGGATACGCCACGGCGACGCCCCTGCTGCCCGCCGTTCCCGGCACGGACATCGGGCCGCACAAGCTGGTCTATCTGACGGTGCCCTCGCCTACGCGGGCTTCAGGCGTGCGGGGCTACCTCCTCGGCGTGTTCGAGCCGGGGCATCTGCTGAAGACGGCGATGAACACGACTCCCGATCGCAACCATCTGATCCGGCTGCACCTCGTCGAGATGACGTCGGGCGCCGGCGACACCGTGGTGCTCGCCGCACATCCCGAAGCTCG
>JAAZAI010000230.1 GCA_012514445.1 Lentisphaerota bacterium | reverse complement strand
TAGGGGTTCTCCGCCGTGCCGTCCTCGAGCGGGCCGCCGCGGTCGGCGTGGGCGAAGACCACGTCGTCGAGCAGCAGCACGTCGCCCTTGCCGGCGAACGTCTTCTCGTTGGACATGGAGGACGCGAGCGTGGTGCCGGACTTGATCTGGATGTGCGGATCGCGCATGACCATCTCGTTGAGACGGTCGGCGAGCAGGCCGTCGGCGCTCCCCTCGCCCCCGCCGATCGGGACGCGGACGCGGGCGCTGAACATGAACTTGCTGTCGAAGAGGTCGTCGTCCTCGTAGATCTCCGCGTCGAGGAAGAGCCGGTTCCAGCCGCGAAGCTCGACCCGTCCCTTGAGGCCGGAGATTTCGGTGTCGCCGTAGTCGCGGTTGCGGCCGCTGCGCTCGTCGAAATCGTAGTAGCCGACGAAGAGTCGGGCTTCGACATCCTGGAATCCGAGCGGGAGCAGGGCGCCGATCTCGGCGTCATACCCTTTCATCGGGTAGGCGTAGAAGTCGTAGCGGTCGTGCTGCAGGGTGTCGTAGCGGTAGGCGTTCCACTTCTCGCGGAGCTGGTCGCGCACGGCGTACTGGTCGTAGCGCGTCACGGTCTTGGTGTCGAGGACCGTCACGACCTCCTCGCTGCCGAGATGCTCCTCCTTGTGTTCTGGCAGGTAGTAGTTGGCGCGCGCGTCGATCCACTTCGTCAGGACCTCTGCGCCGGCGCCCCACTGGTTGTAGTGCGCGTCCTCGCGGGTCCATCGGGAATCGTAGTAGGTGTTGAGGCCGACGATGCCGCCGCCCGGCAGGCAGCGCCTGCGCAAGACGAGGCCGAGATTCATCTCCTCCTCGCCTTCGTCCGCCCACGCGCCGCGGCCGTTGAAGAACAGCATGCCGTCGCGTTCGGTGCAGTTGAACAAGGGGATCAAGGCGTCGGCGCGGCCCTCGAAGTAGTGCTCGCCCGCCCAGAACCCCGGCGTGAGCAAGGCGTAGTCGAACGCGTCGACCTCGTCCGCCATCGCGACCGGTTTGGCGGCGGCGGCGGACTTGGGCTCGGCGGCGGACTTGGGAGCCGCTGCGGATTTGGCGGGCGCCGGGGCGGGCTTGGCCGCCTCGACGGGTTTCGCGACGGCGGGTTTCGCGACGGCGGGCGCTCCCCCCTGGGGCGCCGGAGGCGGCGTCGTCTGCGCAAACGCGCTGAGTGAAACGAGAAGCATCGCGACGCCCATGGGCGACACGAACGAACGGAATCTGGCACCTGGCATATTCATGGAATTACCTTTCATGCGACCTGGTCTGACATGCCCGCCGGCACGAGCCGGCTCCACACACGGGAAACCTTTCGAGAAGGCCCTTGGCCTCCGGCAGGCGGCCGCGCCGACAATTCCGATTTCACGAAATAAGACGGTTTAAAACGCCTGCATAGCTACAACAAATCTGGATTGCGCTCCTTTGCCCCTCCGCTGTCAATACCCTTTTGCAGAAAAATTACTTGCGAAAAGCCACAAAAAGGGCTGCGCCCAAGACTTCCCTTCGCGGGCTTTGCGCCCTTTGCGTGAAATCGTCCCACGCCAAGCTCGCCAAGAACGCCAAGGAGCTGGAATGGCCGGGGCGGCGGCGAC
>JAAZAI010000028.1 GCA_012514445.1 Lentisphaerota bacterium | reverse complement strand
CGGCGTCGTCTCGGGGCTGCCGAACATGACGCCGATCTTCTCGCGGATCTGGTTCGTGAAGATGCACAGCGTCCTCGTCTGCGCCAGCAGGGCGGTGAGCTTGCGCATCGCCTGGGACATGAGCCGCGCCTGCAGGCCCACGTGCGCGTCGCCGATGATGCCGTCCAGCTCCGCCTTCGGCGTGAGCGCCGCCACGGAGTCGATGACGATGACGTCGAGCGCGCCGCTGCGCGCGAGCGACTCGGTGATGTTGAGCGCCTCCTCGCCGGAGGTCGGCTGGGCCACGAGCAGGTTGTCGAGGTCCACGCCGATGCGCTTCGCGTAGCCCGGGTCGAGCGCGTGCTCGACGTCGATGAACGCCGCCATGCCGCCCGCCTTCTGCGCGTTGGCGATCACGTGCAGCGCCAGCGTCGTCTTGCCGGAGGACTCCGGGCCGAAGAGTTCGACGATGCGCCCGCGGGGCAGTCCCCAGACGCCCAGCGCCAGATCCAGGCTGAAGGAGCCCGTGGGAATGACCTCGATGTTCTTCGCGGCCTCGCCCTCGCCCATGCGCATGATCGCGCCTTCGCCGAAGTCCTTGCGGATCTGGGCGATCGCCGCCTCGAGCGCGCTTCCGTCGCCGCCGGCCGTCGCATCAGCTTTCTTTGCCATTTCCATGCCCTCCAGTTTTCAAATTCGTTAAAACCCTTCCGAAGCGCAAGCACCCCGAAATATGCAAATCAGTTTACCACACGGCCCTTCAAAGCCGCAAGCAAAAGCGGGTGTCCCGTAATCGGTCGCCGGGGGTGACGTCTGGAGTCTCATCAGAAGGGCGGTAGATATCCCGTGACTGCCCGATCCCGTGAGGGGGCGCACGGGGCGTGTTCCTCATCGTACTCGTACGCCAATCCGGGATTCAAGACAAGATTCGAGTGTAAGAGTAGGTGTAAGAGTACGGCAGACGCAGAAATTCCACTCCCCCACTCCCACACACGCTTTCCTGCCAACCCCCGGCGACTGAGAAGCTGTGAAAAAATGTGATTGGCTTGTACGAGTACTAGCACGAGTACGGTTTTTCACTTACTTTTACACGTACTCTTGCACCCTGATCTCTTGCCTGTCGACTCTTTCACAGCTTCTGACCGATTACCAGCCCCCACGGGTTGTTGCTTGCCGTATGGATTTTCGTTTGCTACGATAAAACCAATTCAAGCAAGGAACGGGCCGACAGGAGAAGGGAAAACATCCGAAATGGCGACATCGACGTTGACGAAGGCACGGCAGAACAAGACCGACGAGTTCTACACGCAACTGCCCGACATCGAGGCGGAGATGCGCCACTACCGCGACCAGTTCAAGGGCAAGTCCGTCCTCTGCAACTGCGACGACCCCTTCGAAAGCAACTTCTTCAAATACTTCGCCCTCAACTTCAACTTCCTCGGCCTCCGCAAACTCGTCGCCACCTGCTACGCCGGCTCCTCCGTCATGCAGGGCGAGCTGGATCTCTTCGGCGTCCCCGGCGTCGCGGAAAGCGACGCCAGGGCGAAAACGCCCTACAAAATCGAAATTACCGAGGTGCCTGACGCGAACGCCGACGGCGCGACCGACCTCGCCGACGTGGCCCACCTCCTGAAAAACCGGCGAAACGCCCTCTCCCTCCTCAACGGCGACGGCGACTTCCGCTCGCGCGAATGCGTCGAACTGATGAAGCAGGCCGACATCGTCGCCACCAACCCGCCCTTTTCCCTCTTCCGCGAATATGTCGCCCAACTCATCGCACTCGACAAGAAGTTCATCATTGTTGGAAGCAAAAGCGCAATAACCTACTTAGACGTCTTCAAACTGATAAAAGAAAACAAGCTGTGGATGGGTTACGGATTTCCAAGCGGCAACGCATACTTCCGCGTTCCTGATGCCTATGATCGAGAATGGGCGGCGGGTGTTTTCAATCAGGAAACAGGTTTGGTCAAGTTTCGCAATGTCAGCTGGTATACCAACCTCGATGTAGCCAGGCGCCATGAGTTCTTGACGCTGTTCAAAAACTACACGCCCGACGCCTATCCGCGCTACGCCAACTACGATGCGATCGAGGTGTCGAAGACCGCTGAGATCCCGAGCGACTACGACGGCGCGATGGGCGTTCCGATCACGTTTCTGGACAAGTACAACCCGGAGCAGTTCGAGATCGTCGGCTCTAGCCGCTTTCTCGGGCGTCCGATGGCGGAGGTCGCGCCGAAGGGGACGTTCGTCGCCGGGGGCGT
>JAAZAI010000027.1 GCA_012514445.1 Lentisphaerota bacterium | reverse complement strand
AGAGTAGTGAGTAGAGAGTAGTGAGTAGAGAGTAGTTTCCGCTGGGGCTCTGCCCCAGACCCCGGTATTTACCTGAGGGAGCGAAACGGAGCGAAATACGCGAAAAGGTTCAAAGGGGTCTGGGGTACCCCCAGCCACAACTACCCACCAATCTCTTCTCACTACTCATTCGTGATCGCGCGATCGCGATCGCAAATTTCGCCCTTGCCCCGAGGCGGCGGGTTTCGGTACAATGGTTGCGTATTGAAAGGAGAAAACTTGTTATGCCAGGATATGAATTTGTCGGCACGGTGAAGAAGATCGGCGATGTGCAGACCTTTGCCAGCGGTTTCAGCAAGCGCGAACTCGTCGTCACCTCGGAAGGCGAGCGGTTCCCGCAGGACGTGATGTTCGAATTCCTCAAGGAGAAGGCCGATTTGCTGGCGCCGCTCAGCGAGGCAGACCGCGTGAAGGTCTCCTTCGACATCGGCGGGCGCGAATACAACGGCCGCTACTTCAACAGCCTCAAGGGCTGGAAGATCGAAAAGGTCGGCGACACCGCCCAGGCGGCCCCGGAGCCGGCGGCGGCCTCGCCCGCCGGCCGCGCGCCGATGCCCAAGGACGTCGTGGAAGACGACGACAACCTCCCGTTCTGATCCCGGCCGCCGGCGGTCGCCGCGCAACCGGCGCCCCGGCGCCTTGACATGGACAACAACACGACGACGCCCGCAGCGGACGCAGCCAAGACGGTCGGATGGATCCTCGACGCCTCGGCCGACTTTCTCGGCCGCCGCGGCGTGGAGTCGGCCCGTCTCGCGGCCGAGCATCTCGCCGCCCGGCTGCTCAGGTGCCCCCGGCTCGACCTCCAGGCGAAGCGCGGCCTCGCGATGCCCCCGCCGCTCGTCGAGGCGATGCGCCGCGGCGTGGCGCGCGTCGGCTCGGGCGAGCCGCTGCAGCACGTGCTCGGGCAATGGGGCTTCCGCAACCTCGTGCTCAAGACCGACCGGCGCGCGCTGGTGCCGCGCCCGGAGACGGAGGGGCTCGTGCAACTGCTCCTCGACTGCGCGCCGCTGCGCGCGGTGAAGCAGCCGCGCATCATCGACTACGGCACCGGCACCGGCTGCATCGCTCTCAGCCTCGCCTCCGAGATTCCGGGCGCCAAGCTCATCGGCCTCGACACGAGCGATGAGGCGCTCGCGCTCGCGCAGGAGAACGCCGCGGCGCTCGGCCTCGCGGAACGCGTCGTCTTCCTCAACCCCGCCGCCGTCGACCTCGCCGACGTGCTCGAGCCCGGCTCGATCGACGCCGTGGTCGCGAATCCGCCCTACATCCCGACGGACGCCTGCGCCCGGCTGGCGGACAACGTGCGCCGCTTCGAGCCGATGGCCGCGCTCGACGGCGGGCCCGACGGCATGGAGATCACGCGTCAGATCATCGAGGAGAGCACGATGCTGCTCGCCTCGGGCGGCTTCATCTTCCTGGAGATCGGCGCGGAGGACGATCAGGCCCGGCCCCTCGGCCGCTACCTCGCCGACGTCGGTTTCGAGGGCGTGCGCGCACACCGCGACGTGTTCGGCAAGGAACGCTTCCTCTCTGGTGTCCTCGCGGCCGGGCTGTAGGACGGACCCAAAAATTGTGGAGGTGCATGAGCGCAAAAGCCACTTTCGCATATCACCTCTTCAGGCGGAAGCAGGTGCTATTCATCTCGTTGCTGGTGTTGGCGATGCTTGTGATGACGTATTGTTTCAGCCGTCTATCATGCAACTTTCCCCGTCCAAACCAGTCAGTAAGTTGCATCCTTTGGGCCGATGCCGGTCTATTATGCATTCAAACGAATTATTGGTATCGATATATCGAGCCGATTCCCGGCACGAATTGGATCCTGCAAATCACGAAGACGCACCGACCACGGTTCAATCTTTTGTTGGAGAGGTTTGGTACGGTTTCAATCGACAGTGTGGAGAAATCTCTGTTCGTCTTGTTGGGACCTGCGATTCGCGCAAATCAGCAGTGGCGCATCGATGGGAATCAACTCAAGGACGCGCTTGATTTCTGCCAGTCGGGGGTTGAGAACCGGAAAAACTTTACGCATGAAGGCATGTCAGGAGAGGTTTCCGTACGGGTTAAAAAAGTCGATGACAACATCGCAATCCTAAATGTCTCAACGTCGATTGTATTTTTCGACCCTGCATATGGGAGCGGATATCAAGGACGCTTCTACTCGAAATTCGATGGGAAAGTGAAAATTTCACGTCCGAATTCAACTCAGAGGGTTTCGGAAATGTATCCAAATTGGGTAAGGATTCATAAATGGTAGTTGAGCGATATTGCTATATTCAATGTGTTTGAAGAAAATTCGGGGACAGACCCGGGACAGACCTTTACGTCATCGAGGCGGGAAGGCGATTT
>JAAZAI010000229.1 GCA_012514445.1 Lentisphaerota bacterium | reverse complement strand
GCCTGTCGACCGCACAGGAGTTCGCCAACACCACCGTCGCGGCCCTTCGCGCCGCCGACGTGGCGATCGGCACGAACGGATTCATCCGCGCCTTCCCCATGCCATTCCCGGAATGGACGAACAAGCGGATGCCGAGCGATCCGTGGAACCGCGACACCGACGGCGACAGCATCATCGACGGCGGCGGCATGGACGTCGGTCCCGGTGAATACATTGAGCCCGCGTTGGGCGACCTCAACGCCGACGGAAGCACGCTCGTCAACCTCAACCCGTGCAGTGTCGACACGGACCTCGACTGGCTCCCCGACGGCTGGGAGTACTACATGGGCTTGCAGACCACGAACAACGCCCCGGGCGACTTCAGCAATCCGACGGGCACCTACGGCGACCCCGATGGCGACGGCCTCGCCAACTATCAGGAATATCTGGCCGGCTGCAACTACGCCTGGCGCTACGACAAGCGCTACGCCCCGGACGATCCGCGCTACCGCACCCCGGAAGGCGAATTCCGCCCCTACGACGCAGCCGACTTCCTCCTGCCCCATCTGAGCCCCTACAGCCTTCAGCAGGGTTACGAACTGCTTTTGCAGTTGGAGTCGGATCAGAGCATCACCCCGCCCGACCCTGCGGATCCGGTCTACGGATACACCTATCAGGAACTCGCGCTCCGCGCGGAGGCCGTCGGTTTCGACGACTTCGGCGCCGTCCTGCGAAACCTGGACTTCCGCTACGGTCTCCAGCCGCTGGGATGGGATCCCGCCTTCTGGGCCGTTCCGCTGATCATCCCCTACTACTACCTCGCCCCGCAGACCGTCGGCCTCTACGCCACGATGAATCCGCGCAATCCGGATTCCGATTTCGACGGAATGCAGGACTACTGGGAGACCTTCCACGCCCTCAATCCGATCTACGGCGGAGACCTCCGCACCGGCAACGACAGGAAGATGCGCGGCAATCTCTCGCTGAATCCGGCCCAGTCGACCGCCTACGAACAGGGATTCATCCCCGTTTTTGCACCTATGGCCCGGGCCGGCGAGGAGGAATTCCGCCAATACCAGACGTTCGCCAAGTGGCGTCCGGACTTCGTCCCGGAGCCCATCGGAGGCGATTACCTCAACGCCTACTGGAACACCTGGCGCCCCTACGACCTCGTCAAGAACCCCGCGCTCGCGGGCTGCCCGTTCGGCGACATCGACGGGGACGGCCTCAACACCCGCGAAGAGTCCTACGCGCTCTTCACCCCGGACGTCCTCGCCCACACCGACCCTTCGCCGTACTGGCTGACCGACTACTCCTACTACAACCCCGATACTGGCGCCGGCTCGCACGTGGAGCTCTACTACCGCAGCGGATCGCTGAACGACATCTGGTGGTGGTCCTATGCCCAGATGCCGCCCGAGTCGCTTGCCGCGCCCACCTACCTCTACTCCTTCGAAATCAACGAAGGATACGACACGGACAACGACAACATCTCCGACCGCGAGGAGCTGACCGAACTCAACGGCCAGGGCTACACCGATCCGCTCGACTTCGACAGCCCGCGCTCGCGCAAGGCGATGTATCTCAACGGCACCGCCGCCACCCGCACCCGCAACCCCTACTACCATGACAAATGGGAGCTGACCTCCTTCTCGGTCGAACTCTGGTTCCGCGCCGAGCAGCCCGTCGGCCGCGGTCTGCAGACGCTCATCGAACGCCCCGTCCTCATGCCGGTCCAAGACCAGAACGTCGATCGCGGCTGGGCCATCCGCCGCAACTTCCGCCTGTCCCTCACCAACGACGGCCGGCTGCGCGGCGAGTTCGACAACGATGCGCTTGCCACGTTCTCCGCCGAAACATCCGCGATGAACGGCACCATCGCACCCAACGTGTGGTACCATGCCGCCGTCACCATGGATTCGGTCAACAACCGCTTCAACATCTACCTGAACGGTTCGCTCGTCGAGTCCGTCCTCTGCGACCTCAAGCCCAGCAACGGCTTCTTCCCGATGTACGAGTTCACGGACTATTCGCAGGCGCCCGCCCTCTACATCAGCGACCACGAGGGCTACGCCTTCCCGGCTCCGCTCGTCGTCGGCGTCTCCGACACGAACACCGCCGGCGTCGTCAGCGGCCAGAACGACCCCCGCTTCGACAGCCGCACCTTCTTCAAGGGCTGGGTCGACGAAATCCGCGTCTGGGATCGCGTCCGCGCGCAGTCCGACATCCAGAGGGACATGCTCAAGCGCTACACCAAGAAGGAAGTCGCCGCGATCAACGACACGCGCTACGACTGGGAGCAGCTGAACATCGCCTGGATCACCAACAGCGTCCTCGTCGATTCCCGCAGCGACTTCCCCGTCAAGCTGCTCTACCACTTCACGTTCGACAACCTGCCCGACGTCGCCGTGCCTTCGCCCGACCGCAGCGTCGTCAACGGCAGCGACACCGACGAAGTGCCCTACGGCTACGACCAGCTCTCCGTGCGTCCCCAGCTCTCGGACTATCCCGGCGTCCCCTGGTGGCTCGACTCGCCCGTGCGCTCGCGAGTCTACAACCTCGACTACACCTACGTCCCGATCATCGAGAACACGGCCGCCCACCTGCCCCTCTACCCGCCGCTCGACGTCGCCTCCGTCCAGCCGATCTACGATAACGCCAAGCCTTCCCTCGTGCTCGGCTACCGCTGGCGCAACTCGATGGACTGGCTCGCCGGCGGCGCGACCTACAGCCCGACGAACCCGGCGACGCCCGTTGACGTCGCCCTCGAGCTGCTCCCCAACTCCGCCAACCCGTACGGCTTCACCTACCGGACCGGCCTCAGCATCGTCTCCGAGGTCAACCCCATGGCCTACGCCTACACGGTCCCGGCCGCCTCGCGCTTCGAGACGCTCGCCATCCATACGGACATGGTGCCCCTGCTCGACGCCGTCGCCGATATCGACGTCCCGATGTGGGACGGCTTCGGCGCCGGCTACGACGCCTCCGCCCTCGACTCCGACGGCGACGGCCTCCCAGACTGGTGGGAGACCGCCAATGGCCTCGACCCGTACAGCGCCGACGGCGCCGACGGCAGCTATGGCGACCCCGACGGCGACGGCCTCGACAACTGGGGCGAGTTCCACGCGGGCACCAACCCCTGGAGCTACGACACCAACGGCGACGGCTACTCCGACTACGATTCGCGCGACGACGCCCTCTCACTCACCTACGGCGAGTTGTTCGACGACAGCGACCGCATGCCCAACGACTGGGAAATCCAACACGGGCTCGACCCCAACCGCTACGACGCCGAGGGCGACCTCGACGACGACGGCTGGACCAACTTCGAGGAGTACATGGCCGGCACGCCCCCGAACAACAAGGCCTGGTACCCCAAACCGGAGTGGAACGTGAACTCGATCTACGACGGCAAGATCCCCGACTACCAGTACCTGCCGACCCTCGTCTATTCCTACAGCGAGAAGCAGAACCCGCAGGGCGCTAAAATGGGCGGGCGCCACGATGGCGTCTGGCTCAGCCCCGACTATCGGATGACCACCGAGACGGCCGTGTTCAACATCGCCGGCGAGGCGAGACTCACATCGTTCGTCACTCCCCGGACCGTCCGCATCGGCAATCACCCGCACATCTGCGACGAGCCCGTCAACGAGACGATGGGTCGCATCGCCTGCATGGGCGATAGCTACACGGCCTGGTGGATATACTACTACCGGAAAGGCAACTACGACCAGCCCAACGGAGCCGTCATCACCGGCGGCACCCCGGGAACGCCGTTTACGATCTCCTACGAAAGGACGTTCACGAACGACGAGCACCTCCGCTCCGGCTGGAACCGCTTCTTCGCCTACGTCGACGCCAACATGAATGGCCAGTACGACCTCGACGAACCTGCGGGCCTCGGAATCCCCAGGCCCCAGCTCGTGTCCTGGGACGCCGTGGACGTCGACCTGCCCCTCACCGACTACCTCGTCGGCTACCCGCGCATCGTGTGGCAGGATGTCGGCACCAACTACCTCTGGAACGTC